>JBPCSY010000124.1:0-3453 GCA_051006695.1 Candidatus Nanopelagicales bacterium | reverse complement strand
CCTTGATGTCAGCGCGGTGCTCCCACGTTCCCCACGCATCGCCCCAGGCTCTGATGGTGAAGTGCCATCGGCCCAGGGAGTCGGGGCGAATCGCGGCCGCCCACCCGTCAAGGCCGGTGCCGGTCGAGCGCATGCGCTCGACTGCAGCAATCGTGCCGTCAGGTCGCGTGAGCACGACCTCGACACCCAGGGAGTCGTGACCTTCGCGGAAGCAGGTGGCCGTCACGGGGATCAGCTCGCCGACTGCCGCAGCCGCGGGCCGTCGACCTCCCAGCACGCTGGGGGAGATGTCGGTGATCGGGAACCTGCCCGAGAGCTCACTGGGCAAGCAGGCGGGTACGGACGTCGAGGCCATGGGCGGCAGGCTAGCGCGACAGGGCAGTTCGGCACGGGTGGATTCACGCTCTGCGTGCAAGAAATTGCGCAAATCCGCAAGAAAATTACGACTCGGTGTCGGAAATGCCGTATTCCGGCCTGGCGTAAGCGCTTACGACCGCTAATCTTCGGGGCGTGAACAGGCAAGAGCTCCTGGCTCAAGTAACCGCTTACGGCGTCGAGCCGTCCTACGTCGATGCCTTCCAGGTGGTCAAGGAACTTCCGGATTCCACCTTGGAGTGGCTTGCCGGTGAATTCGCCGGACAGGGGCCGATGGAACCACCGATCATTGCGACCCCGGGCCGCTGGCATCCCGAATTGCACGGTGTCGTGGAGTTCGATGACGGACGCTTCCTTCACGTCGAAGGGGCACTGCCCCTCGACTCGGTCGGCTATCAGCGCCTGCGCGAACCCCTGGGCAAAGAGCGCCTCGTACTGTGCGCTCCCGATCGTTTCAAGGTTCCTCGTCGCTCATTCGGCTGGTCGGTCCAGCTCTATGCGGCGCGCACCGCACGCTCCTGGGGAATTGGCGACTTTGCCGATCTCTCCTCGATAGCGCGCGCGGCCAACGAGACCGGGGCCGGCTTCCTGCTCATCTGTCCGCTGCACGCCGGGAATCTGGGTACGTTTCCGATGGCCTCGCCCTACTCGCCGACCTCACGCGAGTGGCTTCAGGTGCTCTACATCGCCATTGACGACGTTCCCGGCGCAGAGTTAGTCGACCTCTCTGATCTTCGCGCTGCCGGACTCGCTCTCAACCACGAGCGCCTGATCGATCGAAGCGCGGCGTGGGCACTGAAGTCCGAAGCGCTGATGCGCATCTGGGCGGCACTCGGTCGTGATCCGGGGCAGGCCTATCGCCACTGGGTCGGCAATCAAGGTGACGGGCTGACCCAGTTCGCGACCTTCATGGCACTGGCCGACTCCCACGGCCTGCCCTGGCAGACCTGGCCCGACGACCTTCGCCACCCTGGCTCCGAGACAGTTGCGCGCTGGGCAGCCGATCCCATCAATGCCGAGCGCATTGCCATTCATTGCTGGATGCAGTGGCTTGCCGACCAGCAACTCGCAGAAGCCTCACGTCAGGGCATCGACCTGGTGGCCGACATCGCCGTCGGATTCGATGGCGGCGGAGCCGACGCATGGTGCTGGCAGGACCTCCTCGTCTTCGACGCAGAGGTCGGCTGCCCACCGGATCGTCACAATCGCGATGGTCAGCGCTGGGGTCTTCCGGCGTTCAATCCCGCAGCGCTCGTGCAAGCCGACTTCGCGCCATTCATCGCAATGGTGCGTGCGAGCCTTCGCCATGCCAAGGCGATGCGCATCGATCACGTCATGCAACTGTGGCGTCTGTTCTGGGTTCCGCAATCCGGCAGTCCTGCCGCAGGCGGATACGTGAGATACCCGCACGACGCCTTGCTCGCGATCTTGCGCATCGAGGCCGACCGAGCAGGGGCCTGGGTGGTCGGCGAGGACATGGGCACGGTGCCTGAGAACGTGCAACCGATGATGGCCGACATTGACATGCTGGGCTACCGCGCTGCCTGTCGCGTTCCGATCTCGATGTTCACGGTCAACACTCTTGGCGCGACCGGCACCCACGACCACGCGACCATCGCGGGCATTCTCACCGGGCAGGATCCGCGGGACATGGTCTCTGTCGGGAAGTCCATCGATCCGGACGCCGAGGAGCAGCGCAAGCGCACTCTGGCCCTCGAGGCCGGCCTAGAGTTCAAGGAGAAGTACGCCGAGGACGAGATCGCGACGGCGATCGTGGCTCGGTGCGCGTCAGTGGCGAACTCCGCATCGCGAGTCGTCGTATTCAATCTCGAGGATGTCGCCGCCGTGCGTGAGCGTCCGAACATGCCTGGCACGATCGATCAATGGCCGAACTGGCGCTGGGCGCTTCCGGTCGATGCTGACGAACTCCTGCGGACTCCGCTGGCTGTTTCGATTGCCGCGACCGCACGTGCCACGCGACACCTCTGACCGAGGTCGGCGTGTTCTACCGAGTGATCTGAAGAAGCACGCTGCTCCGCGCTGCAACCAGGAGTTCATCACCGTTTCCGAACGTCTTGTCATCGCGGGGTGTGGCATCAGCGGTATCCAGGATAAGTCGGAACTCACGCCCATAGAGCTCGCCGGGCAACGTGAACTCGATGTCGTCTGTTCCGGCGTGCACGATCAGAAGGAAGGAGTCGCCATGCACGATCTCCTCGCCTCGTGTGCTCACGTCGCCCGCGATGAACATGCCGAGGGTACGTGAATCGGGGGAGTTCCACTCCTCATCGGAGACCTCAGTGCCGTCCGGCGAGATCCAGGCGAGATCCTTGGGGCCGCCTTCCTGCAGCGGGCGACCATCGAAGAAGTAGCGCTGTCTGAAGGCCGGATGCTCAGTGCGGATGCGCAGCAACGTGCGCGTGAACTCGAGGAGTTCGGACTGCCAGGGGGCAAGCTCCCAGTCGAGCCAGGAAATATCGTTGTCCTGGCAGTAGGCGTTGTTATTACCGCCCTGAGTGCGGCCGATCTCGTCGCCCGCAGTGATCATCGGGACACCGGTAGACAGCAGTAGCGAGGTCATCATGTTGCGAATCTGTCGGTGGCGCGTGAGGTTGATAGCCGAATCGTCGGTCTCGCCCTCGACTCCATAGTTGGCCGAGCGATTGTTATCGGTACCGTCGCGATTCTGCTCGCCGTTGGCCTCGGTGTGCTTTCGTTCGTAGGTGGTCAGGTCGCGCATGGTGAAGCCATCATGGGCGGTGATGAAGTTGATTGATGCGTACGGGCGACGACCCTCGCTGGCATACAGATCAGCCGAACCGGTGAGTCGCCAGCCGAGCTCGCCGATGCCCGCGGCGCCGCGCCAGAAATCCCGCAGGCAATCGCGGTACTTGTCGTTCCACTCTGTCCACAATGGCGGGAACTCGCCGACCTGGTATCCACCGGGACCGACATCCCAGGGCTCGGCGATCAGCTTCACATTTCGCAGCACCGGATCCTGGGAGATGGTCGTCATGAAGGTGCCGAGCATGTCGACGTCGTGCAAGGAGCGTGCGAGGGCTGAGGCGAGGTCGAAAC
>JBPCSY010000123.1:0-2797 GCA_051006695.1 Candidatus Nanopelagicales bacterium | reverse complement strand
ATCGTCGCTACCGGAAGAAGAAATAGTGAGCCCGGAGATCGTGAAGCCCGCGCCATCGTATGTGCCGGTGAATGGTGAAAGGGCGTTGCCCAGCGCTGTCCAGTTGCCCGACAAAGTGACGTCCGCGGTTTGCCGGAAACTAGCGGTCTTGCAGAAAGTCACCTCTTCCAAGTCCAGCTGTGTGGAGACCAGGTAAGGATCCGAGGGTGTCCCGCTACCGTGACCATTGAAGTAGGTCACGCAATTGCCGTTGGCGGAGGCGGCAGGCGCAACGACCACTGCTGACCCGATAACCAGGCATGCAGTCACGACGCCCGCGAGAAGGTGGATGGTCGTGAAATGTCGAGTCCTCGTCACATGCCAATTATGTGGGGTTCGAGTCGTACGGCAGGCGGGGACATCCACAAGATCGTCGAGGTGGTTGGATATGGACAGAAGAATAGGGGAAATCATGCGTTACTTCGTGACCGGCGCGGCCGGGTTCATCGGCTCGCACTTCGTGCGCACCCTGCTCGCGGGTGGGTACAGCGAGATCCTGCCCGGTGAGGTCACCGGAGTTACCGTCTACGACAAGCTCACCTACGCGGGCAACCTGGCGAACCTTGAGTCGGTCGCAGGCGACCAGCGCTACTCGTTCGTGCAGGGCGATATCTGCGACGGAGCCCTGCTCGACCAGGTTCTGCCCGGCCACGACGTGGTCGTGAACTTCGCTGCCGAGACTCACGTCGACCGCTCGATCTCCGGGCCGCAGGCGTTCCTCATCACTAACGTCGTGGGCGCCCAGACCCTCTTTGATGCGTGCCTCAAGCACGGCATTCCGCGCACCGTGCACATCGGTACCGATGAGGTGTACGGCTCGATTGACGAGGGTTCGTGGACGGAAGCGGAGCCACTGATCCCGAACTCCCCGTACTCGGCCGCGAAAGCGGCTGCTGAGATGCTAGTGCGCGCCTACAACGTCACTTACGGGCTGAACATCTCGTCGACTCGCTGCTCGAATAACTACGGGCCGTACCAGTTCCCGGAGAAGGTCATTCCGCTGTTCGTCACCAACCTGATCGACGGGCTGCAAGTGCCGCTTTACGGCGACGGTCTCAATGTGCGTGACTGGCTGCATGTCGACGACCACTGCCGCGGCATTGCGATCGTGTGCGCGAAGGGCGAGCCGGGCCAGTCGTACAACATCGGCGGAGGTCTCGAGCTCAACAACCGCGAGATCACCGAGCGCGTGCTCACCGCGATGGGTGCTGATTGGTCGTCGGTCAAGCAGGTCGAGGATCGCAAGGGCCATGACCGCCGCTACTCGGTCGACGACTCACGGCTTCGTGCCATGGGCTACGCCCCCCAGCACACCTTCGACGACGGCCTCGCCGAGACCATCGCCTGGTACAAGAACAACGAGGCCTGGTGGCGCCCGCTCAAGGCGAAGGCTGCCCTCTAGCAATGCGCGTCATCGTCACCGGGGCCAACGGTCAGCTCGGCAGTGCACTGGTCGCACTCCTCTCAGCGCGCCCCGCTGATTCCGTGCTCGGCGTCGACCTGCCCGAGGTCGACATCACCGATCCCGTATCGGTCGCGTCGGTGTTCGACACCTTCGCACCCGATGTCGTGATCAACTGCGCCGCCTGGACGGCCGTCGACGATGCCGAGACCAAGGAAGAAATCGCACTGCGCGTGAATGCGGAGGGCCCGCGAGTTCTCGCGGCGCAGTGCGCGGTGGCTGATGCGTGGCTGGTGCAGATCTCCACCGACTATGTCTTCGCCGGTGACGCTGACACTCCCTACGCCGAGTCGGCGGCCGGTGACCCGCGCTCGGCCTACGGGCGCACCAAGCTCGCGGGTGAAGTGGCCGTGCTCTCCGAGCTGCCCACGCGCTCGTACATCGTGCGCACCGCCTGGCTCTATGGGCTCCAGGGAAGCAACTTCGTCAAGACCATGCTCAGGCTCGAGAAGGAGCGCGAGACGGTGTCGGTTGTCACCGACCAGGTAGGTCAGCCGACCTACGCCGGTGATCTCGCCGCACAGATCATCGCGCTGCTCGATGCCCGTCCGCCGGCCGGCATCTTTCACGCCACCAACAGCGGGCAGTGCTCGTGGTTCGACTTCACCCAGGCGATCTTCAGTGCCATCGGTGCCGACACCGCCCGTGTGCTTCCCACGGACTCCGCCTCGTTCGTGCGCCCGGCTCCGCGCCCGGCCTACTCAGTTCTCGGCCATGACGCCTGGGCTGCGGCAGGCATCCCCGAGATGCGCGACTGGCGCGAGGCACTGTCGGCTGCCTTCGCCGATGGCCTTTCTGCTTAACTCTCACTGCACCTCCCACTACCTCCGGAGACTGGCATGCCGATCAAGAAGCTCATTCGCACGATTCCTGATTTTCCGAAGCCGGGCATCATGTTCCGCGACGTGACGACCCTGTTCCAGGATCCTGAGGGCTTCCGCACTGTCATCGAGATCCTGCGTGCGCGTTACGCGGATCAGGAGATCGACGCGGTAGTCGGTGTCGAGTCGCGCGGATTCATCGTGGGGGCCCCGCTGGCGCTGGCACTGAACTGTGCCTTCGTCCCGATGCGCAAGCCAGGAAAGCTGCCCGCCGCCACGCACTCGGAGACGTACGAGCTGGAGTACGGAACGGATGAGCTGCACATCCACGTCGATGCTATTGAGCCCGGTCAGCGTGTACTGCTCATCGATGACCTCCTGGCTACCGGCGGAACAGCCCGCGCGGCCGCTCGACTGGTGAAGAAGTGCCAGGGTCTCGTCGTCGAAGCGGCTTTCATCGTTGATCTTCCTGTCC
>JBPCSY010000122.1:0-3366 GCA_051006695.1 Candidatus Nanopelagicales bacterium | reverse complement strand
CCCTTGCCGTCGGTGATGATCGCCTCGAGGATCGAGCCGCGACGGGCTCGCATGGCGCGCACGGTGACACTCTCGATCTCGGCCAGCACGGTGACCGATTCGCCATCACCTAGGCCTGCGAGATCACTGAGCTTGCCCCGCTCGGCATACCGACGCGGATAGTGATGCAGGAGATCATCGACGGTCGTGATGCCGAATGCCTTCGACAGGGCCTTCGCAGTCTTGCCCCCGAGCACGCCGGTGAGATTGGTATCGAGAATCGTGATCACTCCACGCCGATGATAAGCGGCCAGAGTGGCTGTCCGCCCTCGTGAGTGACAACGTCGACGAGCTGGTATTCAGTGGCCAGCCAGCGCGGAAGCACAGTGCGCATGTACTCAGATGCACCCTCTCCACATACGAGCGTGAGCAACTCCGCGCCCGCCGCGAGCATGCTGACGATGAGTTCGCGCGCTGTGGCGTCGGCCTCGTGCCCGATGAAGCGAATGTCACCGTCGACCAGCCCGAGGATGTCACCGGGTCGGCATGTGCCCGCCGACGTGAGCGCCTCGCGCACCGATGTGGTGATCGCCCCGTAGTGCGTAGCGCCGGCCGCACGGGTCATGGAGACGACATCGTCGTCGAAGCGCGCCTCGGGATCGCTCACGGCCACGGCGGCCAGGGTCTGCACGACGGATCTGGTCGGGATCACCGACACCCGGATGCCATCGGCGCGCGCCTGGGTGGCCGCGATCTCGGCCACTGCTCGCGTATCGCCATCGCTCGGGAGCACGATGACCTCGCCCGAGTGCGCGTTCACGATGCTCTCGAGGATCTCCGAAGTCGAGGGCCGTTGCGCCGGCTTCGCCGCCACCACGTGCACGCCCTGCTCTCGGAGAAGTTCCGCGATGCCAGTGCCGTGCGCGACAGCCACGACCGAGCGAAGCCCGACTTCGTCGACGTGCTCATCGGTGTGAAGGTAGGTGATGCGCAGTCGGTAGGGATGGCCCGCTGCAATGCCGGCCTCCACCGCTGCGCCCGCATCGTCGACATGCACGTGCACGTTCCAGAGTCGCTCACCGCCCACGATGACCAGCGAATCGCCGAGCGCATCGAGTGAGGTACGTAGCCCGGAGATCGCAGACTCCTCCGCATCGAGCAGAAACATCACCTCGTAGGCCGGCCCCGTGTAATCAACCTCGCGGCGATCCTCGATCGGCTGCACGACCGCACGTGGCGCGATGGATCGAGGGCGACGCACGCCTTCCACTACCTCAGCGAGCGCATCGAGAACGACCACCAGCGCCTGCCCGCCCGCATCGACTACTCCGGCCAAGCGCAGGGTCTCGAGCAACTCAGGCGTGCGGTCGAGTGCCTGCCGAGCATTCTCCGCGGCACGCGCGAGCACCTGCGAGGTGTCAGTGACTCCCGCGTCGACTGCCTCCTGCGCAGCATCCGCCGCCGCGCGAGCGACGGTCAGGATCGTGCCCTCCACGGGGCGTGCCACTGCGGCGTATGCCAGGTCAGCACCTCGGCGCAGCAGTCGGGCGATCGCCGGGCCATCGACCGGGTGATCGTCGGGCAGGTCGCCCAGCACATCGCCGGTGCCCTTGAGGATCTGGGACATGATCACCCCGGAATTGCCGCGCGCCCCTAGCAGCGCCCCACGAGCCAGCGCGGCAGCGGCTCCCGCACGACTGCGACTGTCCGCAATGGCCGCATCGACGGCCGTGCAGGCCGCCTCCATGGTCAGGTAGACATTCGTGCCGGTATCCCCATCAGGGACGGGGAAGACATTGAGGCTGTCGATACGGGCCCGGGCATCCTCGAGGCCATCCAGGGCGGCATAGGCCCACTCCTGAATGGTCGTGCAGTCGAGATCGACCCGCGCCGTCATATCGCCCCTCCGCAGCGCCCCTTCGAGGCCGATGCTGCCGAAACCGTACCCTCGATTTGGGCTCCTCACGGGGACTCGGCTAGTCTTAAGCGCTGCCCGTGAGGGGCGGATCCCCGGCAACGGGTGACTTGAGTTAACTTTCGAAGGAGTGCACCGTGGCTGCTGTCTGCGATGTCTGCGGTAAGAGCCCCAGCTTCGGGCATTCGATCTCTCATTCCCACCGCCGCACCAAGCGTCGCTGGAACCCGAACATCCAGCGCGTGCGCACCCTCGTGGGCAAGACCCCCAAGCGCCAGAACGTGTGCGCCTCGTGCCTGAAGGCTGGCAAGGTCGTGCGCGGCTAGTTCGCACCAACACTTCGAAGAGCGCGTGGGAGACCACGCGCTCTTCGCTTTTTCTGAACTAGAAGTGGCGATGCCCGCCGCGTGAGTTGTCGCGAATGCCATCGATCACGACACCCGGACCGTCCTCGCCCGCCGCCTCGACCGTTCCGATCTCGATGAACCCGACGGGAAGCTTCTTCTTGCCCGAGAAGGTCGCAAGCAGGGCGTGGTCCTCTCCCCCGGTAAGCAACCAGAGTCGGGGATCGACGTTGTAGGCAGCGGCTGTCGCGCGCATCTCCTCGGGCACCTCGAGGGCGGCGCTCGATAACGACATGACAACTCCGGAGGCCTCAGCGATATGGCGCGCGTCGGCAATGAGCCCATCGCTCACGTCGATCATCGAGGTTGCGCCGCCCTTGGCAGCACGAGGTCCGGCGGCATAGGGCGGCTCCGGGAAGCGATGAGCGTTGACGAGCACTCGCGGTGACCGGAATCCACGCGACAGCACGGCGAGGCCGGCTGCCGACATGCCCACGCGACCGGCCAGCGCAATGCGATCGCCGGCCTTCGCACCTGAGCGCAGCACGGGCGTGGCATTGGCGAGATCGCCGAGCGCCGTGACCGAGATGACGATGGAGTCCGCAGCCGAGATATCCCCCCCGACGATGCTGGCACCCACGAGAGCGGCCTCCTCGGCAAGCCCGCTCATGCACTGCATGGCCCAGGCCGCGGGAAGATCGGCAGGAGCGGCAAAGGCGACGACGAGCGAGGTGGCCGTGCCGCCCATGGACGAAATGTCAGCAAGGCTCGCGGCCGCCGCCTTGCGTCCGATGTCGACCGGTGTTGACCAGTCGCGTCGAAAGTGACGACCCTCGATGAGGATGTCGACCGTCACGAGCGTGCGGCCGTCCGGTGCCGAGACGATCGCGGTGTCATCCCCGGGGCCGACGATCACGTGAGCGTTCGCGCTCAGTCCCTTTGTCAGTCGCTCGATGAGGCCGAACTCCCCCACCTCGCCGATTGTGCCGTCAGCCGCCATGTCAGCGAAGCCCGGTTCCGCGGCGCAGTGCATCGGCGACCAGCGAGTCGACCAACTGCTCGTATCCGATGCCGGAGACGTCCCACATGCGCGGGAACATCGAGATCGGCGTGAAGCCGGGCATCGTG
>JBPCSY010000121.1:0-4061 GCA_051006695.1 Candidatus Nanopelagicales bacterium | reverse complement strand
ACCTGGTCATCTTCGACCAGGAACCCGTCATGACCGAAGAGCGACTTCACTACGTGGAGGCCATCAGCACCGGGAACGAGCTCGACGAGCTCCTCCTGCAGGCGCGGCGGGAAGAGTCGATCGGAGTCGATTGCCACGACGGTGAGCGGCGAAGTGATGGCACCCAAGGCCTGTTGGACACCTCCGCGACCACGACCCAGATCGAACAGACTCATCGCATCGGTCAAGGCGATGTAGGTGTTCGCATCGAAGCGACGGGCGAGCTTGTCAGCATGGTGGTCAAGGTAGGACGTCACCTCGAACCGCCCGCCGGCGTAGGGATCCTCGCCCGGCTGCGGATTGCGTCCGAAACGATCGGCAAGCTCGAGCTCGCTGCGATAGGTCAGGTGTGCGATGCGCCGGGCGATGCCCATTCCGACGTGAGGACCTTCTCCATCGGCTGCGTCGTAGTAGTCACCGCCGTTGTAACGGGGATCAGAACGGATGGCCGACAGCTGCACCTCGTGCGTGCCGATCTCATCTGCAGTGACTGCGGCGGTGGTTCCGAGGACGAGGCCGCTCCGAACGCGCTCGGGATAGCGGACCATCCATTCGAGCACTCGCATTCCGCCCAGCGATGGCCCGAGCATGATCGCCCAAGTATCGATGCCGAGTGCATCAGCGAGACGATGCTCAACGCCAACCATGTCGGGAACTGTGACAATCGGGAAGCGACTCCCCCACGGCTTGCCATCCGGTGCAGCACTCGAAGGCCCGGTGGTGCCCTGGCAACCGCCCAGGACGTTCGCACAAACGACGAACCAGATGTCCGTGTCGATCGCGCGCCCTGGTCCGACGAGGCCATCCCACCAACCGGCCGTCTTGTGACCTGGTCCCGCCGGGCCCGTGACATGCGAGTCGCCTGTCAGTGCATGCGCGACGTACACCGCGTTGCTGCGATCAGCGTTGAGCGTGCCCCAGGTCTGGTAGGCGATGCGGATCGAGGGGAACTCGAAACCGCAATCGGTAGTGAAGGGACCCGTATCGAGGAAGAGTCGATTGCCCACGGCATCTCCCTCCCGCCAGGCTGCGCTGGCGGGAGGGAGACCGGTGTAGGTGAGCGGACCGTACTCGTGGTCGGACATGAGAGTTTCTTTACGCCTTTGCCGCAGCGAAGCCCAGCTCGAGGTCGGCAAGGATGTCGTTGACGTCTTCGATGCCCACGGCCAGACGCACCAGGCCCGGCGTGACACCGGTGGTGGCCTGCTCCTCAGGAGTCAACTGTGAGTGCGTGGTCGAGGCAGGGTGAATAACCAGACTGCGCACGTCGCCGATATTGGCAACGTGGCTGTGCAACACCAGGCCTTCGACGAACTTCTGACCGGCCTCCACGCCTCCGACGATCTCGAAGCTGAGCACTCCACCGGTTCCCTTGGGAGCGTACTTCTTGGCTCGGTTGTGCCACGGGCTGGACTCGAGTCCGGCGTAGTTCACGGACACCACCTGCGGATGCTTCTCGAGGAACTTCGCCACCGCGAGCGCATTGTCGGTATGACGCTGCACGCGAAGGGAGAGCGTCTCAATTCCCTGCGCGATGAGGAACGCATTGAACGGGGATGCTGCAGCACCGAGATCACGCAGCAGTTGCACACGCGCCTTGAGAATGAACGAGAGGTTCACGCCGAACGCGCCGCCGACGCCGAGATCACGTGCGTAGACGAGACCGTGGTAGCTCGGATCGGGCTGGTTGTAGTTCGGGAAGCGCTCGGGATACTTCGCATAATCGAAGGTTCCGCCATCGACGATGACACCGGCCACGGCCGTGCCATGACCACCGAGGTACTTGGTTGCCGAGTGCACGACGATGTCAGCACCGAACTCAAGCGGCTTGATGAGGTATGGAGTGGCAACCGTGTTGTCGATGATCAGCGGGACGCCGAACTCATGGGCAACCGTGGCCACGCCCTCGATGTCGAGAACGTCGTTTCGCGGATTCGAGATGGATTCGCCGAAGAACGCCTTCGTGTTGGGACGAATCGCTGCGCGCCAGGAATCGAGGTCATCGGGGTTCTCGACGAACGACACTTCAATGCCGAGTTTAGGCAGGGTGTAGTGGAAGAGGTTGTACGTGCCACCGTAGAGCGAGGGGCTCGAGACGACGTGATCGCCCGACTCCGCGATGTTCAGGATCGCGAGGGTCTCGGCCGCCTGGCCTGAAGCAACCAGGAGACCGGCGAGACCGCCTTCGAGTGCTGCCACGCGATCCTCGACCGCAGCCTGGGTCGGATTCATGATGCGGGTGTAGATATTGCCCAATTCCTTGAGCGCGAACAGGTTCGCCGCGTGGGCCGTGTCGTTGAACACGTAGGACGTGGTCATGTAGATCGGCAGTGCCCGTGCGTTGGTGGACGCATCGGGTGACTGACCGGCGTGGATCTGAAGAGTGTCGAAAGACCAGGCGCTGCTCACAAGAACTCCTACTGATTCGGGTACGCAAAACGCGTACATCGTTGACGATGCCTTCAATTGGGCCTTGGCTCTCGCCAGACCCGCGCTTGCCCCCGAAGGGGCCAGGTCTTCTCTCGGAGCACCCCACCGCGGTTGGAGGGTTGCCGTCCAGCTAGCCGAGACTTAACGCTGGCACTCGTGACCTGCGGAAAAACTAGCACAGTGGCGTGTGCGTGACATCTCCGAGATCGGCCCCACGTGGCTCAACCGGCACGGGCTCAACGGGCACGGGCTCACAAGGCAGGCGCTTAGGGGGCAGTGAGTGCTCGGGAACCTCGGCACGACTCACGCGTGAGCTCACTCATCATCTCCCGCCAACTCGTCGGCGCCAGGCCTGCCGCAATGGATCGTCCGAGCAACTGCGCAAGCGCGTACTCAGGATCCTCGTCGTGCACTCGGTCGAGAGCCGCGACGGCTCGAACGCCATCACCGATCAGCCAGCCCAGGAGCGCGGTCACAGTGCCGATCGGCGCCACAACGCCGGCGGGAGCGCCCCGAAGGAGACCAGCTGCTCTTTCGAAGGCCTGGCGTGGATCGTGATCGGAGCAATGTGCCACCTCCCACAGCACGGTGTCGCGCACGCGAACATCCCCGAGCGAGACCAGCACCTCAGCATCACGACCCACGCTCTGGGGGGATGACGTGAGCAGCACCCCTCGGACGAGGGCAATGGCGTCGTCGCGCCAGTCCTCCAGGTCACGAGCCGCATCCGTGGCTCCGGCCATACGCGCGACCATCGCTCGACGTGCCTGCCGAACCAGGGGCAGCACCTCTGCCTGACGTGTGTTGTCGGGCGCACAGATCGCGACGACGGAATCACGGTCAGGGAGTCGAGCCACCCCGGCGAGAGCAAAACGGGCCGCGACCGCATCAGCCGTGACGGGGTCGACCTCCGTGCCCATGGCCGAACAACACTCGGGCTGTTCGCACAGAAAGCTCCACCAGCGCCGGTCGATCACGAGGAGCGCATCCCTGACCCGGCAGTGAGTACTCCGGAGTCGATCGAGGAGCGCTGTCACCAGCTGCTGTGCTCGTAGCTCGCCGCTCTCGTCGCGCGCGTGCTGATCAGCCGCCGGCACAACGCAGATGATGACCTCATCATGCGGTCGTTCATGCGCCATCACTGCATCTAGCCAGGGCTCATGATCTGCACCGTGCGGGGGCAGATCAAGGCGCATCGTGAGGCTGACGCATCCTGCATCCAGCCACATCACGACAAGACTGTCGGACGGCGTGAAACCGATGATGTACGGCAGGCTGACGACTATTGAATCGGGGCCGGCGATGACGAGCTCGGGGATCTCCATTTCCGAACTGTGCGACGAAAACCTTTGCGTCGCACCGCCATGCAGGCGTCTGTGCGGGAGTTGTCACCGCTGTGGAAAAAGGATCGGCCGTCGAAGGCTTCCCCTCCTGCGACGGCCGATCTGACAGAACCATAGGCGTACCCAGTCAGCGACCTGACACCGACACGCCGAAAGCCGATCTGGCGAACTACTTCGCTGCCGCGAACTTCTCGCCCGCCTTGCGGTACCAACCGATGAGGCAGCCAATGCCGACGATGATCTGCGGGA
>JBPCSY010000120.1:0-9830 GCA_051006695.1 Candidatus Nanopelagicales bacterium | reverse complement strand
GTTCGGCTCCGCATACCCGAACACCCACCCCACCCCGAAGGACACACATGGAAAGCCGCGCATACGCCGTTCCGACTCCCGGTGCACCGCTCGTCCCGCACACCATCAACCGCCGCGAGGTCGGTCCCTTCGACGTGGCCATCGACATCAAGTTCGCCGGCATCTGCCACTCCGATATCCACCAGGGACTCGAGGAGTGGGGCGAGGCAATCTTCCCGATGGTGCCCGGCCATGAGATCGCCGGCGTGATCGTTGCAGTCGGCAGTGAGGTCACCAAGTTCAAGGTCGGCGATCACGCCGGCATCGGCTGCTTCGTCGACTCGTGCGGTGACTGCGACCACTGCAATATCGGCGAGGAGCAGTACTGCCTCAACGGCGGGAACACCCCGACATACAACGGGCTCGAGCGCGATGGCGTGACCCCGACCTACGGCGGTTACTCCACCTACATCGTGTGCAAGGAGCGCTACGTCCTGCACATCCCCAAGAACCTGCCCCTCGACGCGGCCGCACCGCTGCTCTGCGCCGGCATCACGCTCTACAACCCGCTGCGCAAGTGGAAGGTCGGCCCGGGCATGCGCGTGGGTGTCATGGGCCTCGGCGGTCTCGGCCACATGGGCGTCAAGCTCGCCGTGGCCATGGGAGCTGACGTCACGATGATCAGTCACTCGAAGAACAAGGAAGCCGATGCGCTGAGCCTGGGCGCGCACAACTTCCTCTACTCCGGTGACGAGGCCCAGATGAAGGCGGCTCGCAACTCCTTCGATGTCGTCGTCAACGCCGTCTCTGCCGACATTGATGTCGTGCCGTACCTCAACCTGCTCGGCCTCGACGGCGTCATGGCACTCGTCGGCGCTCCGCCGAAGCCACTGTCCATCCCGGCCTTCGCGCTCTTCGATCAGCGTCGCACTCTCAGCGGCTCGATGATCGGTGGCATTCCCGAGACCCAGGAGATGCTCGACTTCTGCGGCACGCATGACATCGTGAGCGAGATCGAGACCATTGCCGTGGATCAGGTCAACGAAGCCTGGAAGCGCGTTGTCGCATCAGACGTGCGCTACCGCTTTGTCATCGACACTGCCAGCCTGAACGCGTAGTCAGCCACGACCGGCAATGCGCAGCACGCGCATCCGGTTGTAGCGCACGATCAGCACGAAGGGTGCATTGCCGATCACCACGACCATCGCGAAGGCCAATGTCAGCCACCACGGGTTGAAGAAGGCCAACGGGATCCAGGTGAGCATCGAGAACCAGTGCACCCACTCGGCGCGACGCAGTTCACGTGCATAGAGGGCCAGTTGCTCCGCTTCCGAGCCGGGTAGCTGGCCCTTGCTCTGCCCGCCGAAGACCGAGCCTAATTCGGGCAGTCTGTCCTTGATCACGTGAATGCCGATGCGGCGATAGCCGCGCGGCGTATCGAATCCCGTAAGTCGCAGGACGCCACGATCACGCCCGAGCCATCGGGCCGGCCAGCGCGGGGCCAGTGCTCCGATCAGCACTGACAGAGCCACGACAATGAAAATGTCGATGACGATGCGCAGCACAAGCTCACCCATCGTCATCGACACTCCACGCGGCGAGGGAGGGATTTGAACCCCCGGTGAGTTTCCCCACGGGCGCTTTCAAGGCGCCTGCAATCGGCCGCTCTGCCACCTCGCCTAACGGCGACAACCTTACCGATGCGCTGATTGAGCCCTACCGAGCCATCGGCATAGGGCCGTCATTGGGAGCGACCTGGGTGAAGGCCACGTAGGCATCATCGACGGCGAGCATCGACCACTGGTGGCCATCCTTGTCCGAGATCAGGTACGCCGGCAGCAGCAGGATCGTGCCGTCGGGCTGCCAGTACTGGGCCAGGCCGAGCTCTGACGTGGTGATCGTCGCGACGGTGATGGTGACGCCCAGCGCGGGGCGCCCTTGATAGGTCGGATTCGGCGGCACGGTCGGCTCGGCGGCCGGCTGATCGTCGACAGCGATCGTGACATCGCCGCTCGAGATCATCGCCGGCTGCAGTGCACTCCAGCCAGGCTGCCCCAAGCGCTCGATCGCGTCCTTGACCCCGATGATCGCGTAGCCGGGAATCTCGACGAGACCGGCAGCGAAGCCGTACGCATTCGAGATCTCGCCGTCACCGAAGAAGGTCATGGACCACTGCAACTGCGTGCGCTCGCCATCGACGGTCAGCCATGCGGTTGCAGTCGTGAACGGGTCGTAGCTCTCGATCTGCCAGTCAACCTGATCGAGTGGTACGCCGAGTCGCGTGAGCACATCAGTTGCCCAGGCCTGGGCATCCTTCTTGGACGGGGCTGGGCTCGCGGTCGGATTCGGATCAGCAACGCCGTCGGAACCACCGACCGATCCACTACTCACGCTCGCATCAGCGGGCATCGGTGTGGGAACTCCGTAGGCGGCCGGGTTGTTGTACGACCAGGAAGCGGAGGAGTCATCGTTGACATAGATCACGGGGCCGGAGCCATCGGTAGGGCCGACACTCCAGCCGTAATCGTTCTTCACGGGTTCGCCCGCGACGCCGAAGGCGGCGGCGAGTTCGGCCGCGAGTGCCTCGCGATCAATGCCGGTGTCGTCGACGGTGTAGCCCGACGCAGTGCCCGACTTATTGGGAAGACCCTTGCCCGGAGTGAAGACAGTGTTGAAACCCGGCCAGATCATCGAGTTCGCGGCAACCTTGGTGTCGGCCGCCTGCGGAGCCGAACCATTCGACATGCCCATCGGAATCGTGCCCGGCTCATTCGCCGGCTCGGAGACGGACGGCGCGGACTGTGCCAAAGGAGTGGTCGTGCGACCCACGATCGCGCCGCCGACGGCAGCCGCTCCGAGCGCGACCACGCAACCGCCCACGATCAGCGCCCGGCGCCCCCCGCGCTTGCGAGGTTCCTGGACTTCATTGGTGTCGCTCACGTTCACTCCTTCGGCCTGTGGGTGTGACGGAATGCTGCCCCCGACGGTTCCAGGCCCGTGATCACGATTGAATCACACCGCGCTCGGAAGGGAAGCCGGACCGTTTACGCCCACTGACTGCCGCCACAAGGCAGAGGTAGATCGCAGCTCAGCGCCCGTGCAGTAGCACTCGCCACCACATCCGCGGGCCACAAGAGTGGTTCGTCCGAGGCCCGGAGGTGATTGAGTCGGATGCCCTTCACCGACCTAAAGCCAAGTATCGCTTCCGCCAATTCCCGATCGCGTAGATCGGCCCTCCGGCCTCGACTTTCCAGGGTCCAGAGCTCACGCGAAAGCAATCTCGATTCGAGGACTGTGGACAAAGCCATACCTTGATTGCTGATGCGTCTCAGTCTTAGAATCCGACCACGCCCTCTCCTTCTGGGGGAAGGGAAGTGAGGCCAGGTGCGTCCCGGGGTATACCGGGCCCCTGGCCTCGCGGCTTTATTCCGCCATCTCGATTGGCTCGACTTCGCCGACTTCACGTCCACCGCGCCAGTCGAGCACCAGGCCGACAAGTGTGAGCACGAGCGAGACAGCGACAACGGTCGTGACGATCTCAACGACACTGTCGTGGCGCCAGATCGAGATGATGGCGACGAGCACGACGAGTGCGATCCAGACGGAAGCAGCCGCGCGCTTGTCTTCCGCAGCCAGTCGCGCGTAGAGCAGCACCTGGACGAGTGCAAAGGCTGAGCCCTCGAGGGCGAACAGCCATGCCTCGGTGCCAAGACCGAGTTCCACGTACTGCGCACCACCGAGCACTCGGATGACGAGATCACCGAAGAGCAGGCTGAAGCCGGTGATCACGAGTCCGACGAATGCTGTCAGGCCCGTCGCGATGTACACGGTGCGCTGAGACTTGCCGGCCGTCATCTTCGGGAAGAGCACGATGATGATCGCGTTCGGCAGGAAGAAAGCGATCTTGGCCAGCAGGACGCCGACGCTGTACTCGCCCGACAGTTCCTCCGACAGGAAGATGCGTGCCATCAGGATGTCGATGTTGGTCAGAGTGAAGAGCACGATGAGCGCGTGCGCCACGTGGCCAAACTCTGCAGCGCCGCCGGCACCGATGGTGTGCGACCAGGAACCAGGGCAGCAGATGCGGTACGCGATGAATGCCCCGACCGCGCAGCCGACCAGGATGCCGAGGGTCGCGCCGACCACGCTGTGGAAGGCGACGACACCGGCGATACCGAAGATGGCGCGCGAGGCACCATTGACGATGAAGCCGGCCGAGAGCCGCTTGTGCTCCTCGCGACCCTGCGAGACGCCCATGGCTGCGGAGCCGATGACGACAAAGCCCAGTGACGCGATGCCGAAGATGACGGCAAGCACCGGGATCGCGAAGAGTTGCGAGAGCGGCCAGGCGGCGAGGATGCCGCCGAGGATGATGACGAGGCCCAGGTAAAGGGAGAGGCGTAGTGCCTGGCCTTCGACCTCGGCCCGGTTGCTCGTGGCCACGGCCACCCGGCGGGCGGCCAGTGCCTGCATGGCGATGCCGATGGTCGAGACGATGACGAGGATGGCCAGGAGGGCGCCGAAGGCGCCGAACTCGGCGGGGATGAGCACGCGAGCGGCCACCATGCTCAGGGCATAGGCCGCGCCATTGCCGATCAGGGTGGCGGCGCCGACGAAAACCAGGCCCAGCGCCAGGGCGCGGCGGGGCGCTGCTTCACTCATGGAAAGACCCTAATGGCTGGCGACTAGAGCAGGTGCGCGTGAACCCACGCGCCGAGTGACGCTGAGCACGCGTCGAGGGTTTCCGTCCACGATCTGGCTGCCTGCTCCCCTGCCTGGTCGCTGACTTCCTTGACCAAGGTCACCGGGATGCCGGCCGCACGTGCGGCTCGGGCGATGGCGTAGCCCTCCATGTCGACCAGGTGCGCCTCCTTGGCCAGGCGCTCGCGCACCTCCGGCTTGGAGATGAAGCGATCACCCGTCGCGAGTATCGTGCCCGAATTCGATCCGACGCTGATCGGCTCACCGAAGTGGATGCCCACGAGGTCGAAGATCGCGGCGTCATTGAGATCGTGCTGGATCACCGAGCTGATCACGTGAGTGCCGGTGACTCCGTCGCGCAAGGCACCAGCAGTGCCGAGGTTCACGATGCTCGACGGCCGGTGCTTGCCGAGGATCGTCGAGACGGCGATCGCCGCGTTCACCTTGCCGACACCGGTGACGAGGATCGGCAGTTCATGCACATGGATGTGCACCGCCTCTTCCTCGAGAGCGACGACGAGAAGCGGGCGGTCAGGGTGAATATCGCGGTGCAGGATCACTCGTGAAGCCTAGGGCGTGCGCTCATCCGCTGAGGACCGCGCCGAGATGGGGGTGCGGAATCGTGATCTCGACATCGTCGACCCAGATGTGCAGCACCGCGTTGACCACCGTCGCGCGATGGCAGTGGCCACCGGAGAGGCGATCCAGTGAGAGTGCGTGCAGGTGCAGCCCCGGGACCACCTCACCATCGTTGACATCAGGGAAGCGGAAGCCGACAAGGGTTCCCGTCCACGCCGTGAACTCGAATTGCACCTCGTGCTCGAGCACCGCGGTCAGCGGCTGGTACGGCGGCTTCTGGCCCGGCTCACTGCGCAGCAGCACGTCGCTGAACACTCCATCAATGCGCACTGCGGCAACAAGATGATCGTGATGCTTGTCGAGAAGTGAGAGCACGTGATCGATATGCGCTGTGATGCCCTCGAAGGAGAGCCCGGCCGGAAGCTCCTCGATGATCTCCTCGCCGCCCTCGGCCACGACGGCGAACGGCATGCCGAGAGACCCGGCTGCGCGCACCGGAACTCCATCCGCGGGGATGCACCACACCTCGTCATCGAATGCGACGATCTCACCGTCTACCGCCTCCGCCACCCCCAGGCCAAGGAGCGCACCGTCGAAGGCCTCGGCGACTGTCGTCACCGCTTCGTAATGACCCTCGAAGAGATCGGTGACGATCTCAATCTGACGAATGTGGCCGTGGTGATCCTCGGCGCGGTGAACCGCTGATGCCAGCGCTGCGTCGAACATGCGCTCAACCTACTCGCGGTACTTGGCTTTCGACAGGGGCAAAGAGTGAGCCCCCGAAGTCGCATGGACTTCGGGGGCTCACTTCGTCGCTAACCGGCGAACTCATGCGCCGATAGCTGCGGGACTCGCTTCGCTCATTCCTCGCTAACCGGCGAAGTTCACCTCGGGGATCGTCGACAGCGCCTCCGCGAAGCGCGCATCGCTGACCTCTTCGTCGACCATCGAACCGCTCAGGTACGCGTCGTAGGCCGCGAGATCGAAAGGGCCGTGGCCGCAGAGTGCGGTGAGGATGACGGTCTCCTCGCCGGTCTCCTTCGCCTTGAGCGCCTCGCGCACGGCAAGTGCCAGTGCGTGAGTGGGCTCGGGTGCCGGCACGATGCCCTCGGTGCGCGCGAACTGCACAGCCGCGGCGAAGCACTCGGTCTGCGGAACGGCAACGGCTTCCATCATTCCCAGCTCGTAGATGTGCGAGATGAGCGGTGCCATGCCGTGGTACCGCAGGCCACCGGCGTGAATCGGGTCAGGAATGAAGTCGTGACCCAGTGTGTGCATCTTCATCAGCGGGGTCATGCCTGCCGTGTCGCCGAAGTCGTAGCGGTACTCGCCACGAGTAAGGGACGGGCACGAGGCCGGCTCAGCCGCGATGATGCGCGGGTTGATCTTGCCCGCCATCTTCTCGCGCATGAACGGGAAGGAGAGGCCGCCGAAGTTCGAGCCGCCGCCGGTGCAACCGACGATGTGAGTCGGGGTATCGCCTGCCATCTCGAGCTGCAGGAGTGCCTCCTCGCCAATAATCGTCTGGTGAAGGAGTACGTGATTGAGCACCGAGCCCAGCGCGTAGCGCACGTTCTCATTGGTGGCAGCAACCTCGACTGCCTCGGAGATAGCGATTCCGAGTGATCCGCTCCAGTTCTTCGGATCCTTGGCGAGCTCGCGACCGATGGCGGTGAGATCGGACGGGGAGCGGTGAACCTTGCCGCCGAAGGCCTCGATCATCAGGCGGCGGTACGGCTTGGCATCGAACGAAGCGCCGACCTGCCATACCTCGCACTCGAGGTCATAGAGGGCGCAGGCGAAGGAGAGCGCGGTGCCCCACTGGCCGGCGCCGGTCTCGGTCGTGAGCTTCTTGGTGCCGTCCTTCTTGTTGTAGTACGCCTGCGGCACCGACGTGTTGGTCTTATGCGAACCCGCGGGCGAGACACCCTCGTACTTGTAATAGATGCGTGCCGGGGTGCCGAGCGCCTGCTCAAGACGATGTGCGCGGAAGAGGGGGGACGGACGCCACTGGCGATACACGTCGAGAACACCGCCGGGGATATCGATGTAGCGATCCTGCGAGACCTCTTGCAAGATCAGGTCGATCGGAAAGAGCGGCAGCAGATCGTCGGGGCCGACCGGATCCATCCGGCCGGGGTGCAAGGGCGGCGGAGGCGGGGCCGGCAGATCAGGAACGATGTTGTACCACTGCGTGGGCATCTGATCCTCGGTCAGCAGGTACTTGTGCTGGCGCACTGCGTCGTCCATCGCCATTCCCCTCTCGGGACGTTCCCTGCCCACGTGATTCACGTTGCAGGACCGAGGGAATCTCGCCTCGGGCGAGCGACGCTACCTGAGCACATGCCCGATCGGGGCGAAATTCCGAGAGGTCGATCGGGGCCTTCAGCCCTCGCATTCGGTTGCCCGTCCTACGATCGCCATAAGGAGGACACCGCCGACGGCGGCCGGGCCTCCGCGTGATTCGAGGGGATTCCACATGCACACCGAGGCCACCGGCCACGACTGCGTCTACGCGACGTCAGGCTGGGGCATTCACGATGAGCGATGGGTGGCTGCCCTACTGGAGATCGGCTTCCACCCGCACGTGGTCTCCCTCGGTCGTGATGCGGCCGATGCCCTGGAGCTTCGCGAGGTCGTGCTGGCGGCGTCGACGGCCGGTGGCGGGCTGCGACCTGTGCTGGCCGGCCCTCTCCACTCGATCACCCTTCCGCTCGCTGATCTGCCGATCCCGGTAGTCGGGCTCTCCTGGGGGTACGACCTCAGCGATCTTGATCGCGATGGCGCTGATCTCTCCTGGCTCACGCGACTGCAGGGTCTTATCGTCGACAGCGAGGCCAATCGCGCGATCGCGCTGGCGGCCGGTGTTGAGGCCGAGCGCATCACCTTCATGCCCTGGGGCGTCGACCTTCAGGAATTTCCCTTCCACGCTCCGTGGATCGATGCCTTCGAGCTCGGGGTGCCACCGCATGCGCCGCTCGTGCTGAGCCTGCGTGCCCACGAGTCCATCTATCGCGTCGCCGACATCATTCGAGCTTTCGCCGCGGTTCCCCGTCGTGACGACGTTCATGAGGACTTCCCGGATCCGCACCTGATCATCGGCCACCGCGGTTCGCTCACCGACGAGCTGAAGGCTCTGGTGCGCGAGCTCGACATCGAGCGCCGCACTCGCTTCATCGGCACCGTGCCCGAGCACGATCTCGTGCCGTTGCTCGGCAGGGCCAGTTGCTACGTGACGGCCTCGGACGTCGACGGCACCTCCGTCACCCTCCTGCAGGCCATGGCCTGCGGTACCCCGGTGATCGCCAGTGATACGCCCGGTAATCGCGGTTGGGTTGTCGAAGGCCAGACCGGCTTCCTCTTTCCGGTCGGAGATGTCGGTGCACTGACCGACTGCCTGATCGAGGTCACCGCCCGTTACCCGCAGGATCTCGTCGACAACGCACGGCGGCTGGTGGAGCGTGATGCCGACTGGCAGGCCAATCTGGGGCGCCTGGCCCAGGCCTTGCGCAGCGGCTGACCGGTCAATTCGCGACCCTCGATAATGTCCGTTTCCTCCCTTAATGTTGTTACTGGGGCGTAAGTGACTGTGTGGGCCATCCCACACCACCCCCGAAACCGCGTCCGCTATGCGGATGGTTCGCTCGCGAGCCACGAATCCCTTCCGTAACGTCAACCGGGTTGTCGGCCACAGGACCGCATTCGCGGACCACCGTCAGCACGCTGAATCACCAGATCTGCCAAGGCTTTTTCGAAAGCGGCGACGGAGACGGTGTACCGGGGAACCATCCGGGTCGGAGCACCACGCCGACCCATGGGGCGAATCGGCGGCAGAACCCAGCAATGGGGATGTCGTCGTAGGGCAACCTTCAAGGCCCGAGTCCGTCAGCTCACCTGGGAAGCGGATCTCGAAGGGAACCGCGTGCGTACGGTTTTGCGCTCCACCGGCGTCCATTGGACCGCCATCGTCCTGGCTCTTGCGGCCTTGATCCTCGCGATCATGCTGCCCTCAGGCTCCGCGCCGGCTGCTGCCGCCACCCCCACCCAGGTGCATTCCACCGTGATGATCGCCCGCCTCGGCACCATTCCGAAGGCGAAGCCGACCGCTGCCCAGATTCGCAAGGCGCAGATCAAGACCCTGCGCTCGAAGCTGGTCAAGGTCGCCAAGGCTCAGATCGGTGACCGCTACTCGGCCGGCTCGGCCGGGCCTAACGCCTTCGACTGCTCGGGCCTGACCCGCTACGTCTACAAGCAGGTCACCGGCAGAAGCCTTCCGCACCAGTCGCGCTCGCAGTTCGGCGTCGTGAAGAAGATTCGCACGAAGGATGCCCAGCCGGGCGACCTCGTGTTCTTCTTCAAGCGCGGTGCTCACCATGTCGGTATCTACATCGGCGGCGGCAAGATGGTCGACGCGGCCGGCTACGGCAAGGGTGTGCGGGTCAGCCCCATCAGCGGTTCATGGTGGGGACGCACGTTCAGCGGCATCGGGCGCGTTGTTCCTGCGGCGTAATCAGCGAAGCTGCGCAACGCGCATTGCGCGCTCCTGCGGCGTAAGTGACGAAGTTACGCAA
>JBPCSY010000119.1:0-2798 GCA_051006695.1 Candidatus Nanopelagicales bacterium | reverse complement strand
CCTCACTAACTACCAAGGAGAATTGATGAAGGACGTAGTCATCGGCGGGCGCGCCGTCGGCCCGGGGAATCCGTGCTACGTGATTGCCGAGATCGGGATCAACCATAACGGTGACATGACGCTCACCAAGCTGTTGATCGACGAAGCCGTGAACGCAGGTTGCGACGCGGTGAAATTCCAAAAGCGGACCGTGGACGTCGTGTACACCCCTGAGGAACTCGCCAAGCCGCGGGAGAATCCGTTCGGCGAGACCAACGGCGATCTTAAGCGCGGCTTGGAATTCGGCAAGGAGCAGTATGCCGAGATCGACGACTACTGCAGATCGAAGCAGATCGCTTGGTTCGCCTCGCCGTGGGATGAGGCGTCCGTCGACTTCCTCGAGCAATTCAAAGTTCCGTGCCACAAGGTCGCTTCCGCGAGCCTCACGGATGACAATCTCCTTCGCCACATGCGCGCAACGGGAAAGCCGATCATCCTGTCAACGGGCATGAGCACACTTGAGCAGATCGACCACGCAGTCGAGGTTCTCGGCCGGGACAATCTCGTCATTTTGCACGCGACGAGCACCTATCCGGCGCAGTACGAGGATCTCAACCTGCGCGTCATTCCCAAACTGGAGGAGCGGTACGGCGTCCCCGTCGGCTATTCCGGCCACGAGACCGGCATCGCCTCCTCGGTCGCGGCAATCGCGATGGGCGCATGCATGGTCGAGCGCCACATCACCACCGACCGCTCGATGTGGGGCAGCGACCAAGCGGCCTCTCTGGAGCCGAGCGGCCTCAACCGCCTGGTGCGCGACATCCGCCTCGTCGAATCAGCGTTCGGCGACGGCCAGAAGCGAGTACTGGACGCCGAAATCCCCATCATGGAGAAACTGCGGCGTGTCGGTCTCTGACCGTCTACGTGATGTCAGAGCTCTCGTGATGGACATCGACGGGGTTCTCACCGACGGTACGTTCACCTGGTCGAGCGACGGTGCCGAATCGAAGTCCTACTCCTTTGAGGACGTCATGGGGCTGTCAAGAGCCCGGGCCGCCGGCATCTCGCTGGCGTTGATCTCTGGCGAGGGCGGGCCATTGGTCGATCGGCTGAGCAAGAAGATCCAGGCGGTATTCGTCGTCTCCGACTGCAAGGACAAGGCACAAGCCCTCCGGAAGTTCAGCGATGCCTCCGGAATTCCGCTGGCCCACATGGTCTACATCGGTGATGACGTCAATGACCTTGAGACACTTGCGCTTGCGGGAGTCTCCGCAGCACCTGCCAACGCTCAGCCGCCCGTCAGGGAATCCGTCGCCATGGTCATGGACAAGGCCGGCGGCCGCGGCGCGGTCAGGCAACTGGTGGAAATCATCTTGGCGGCAAGGAATTCCAGCTAGCCCTGCCGGTCAGATCCTGCGGGTCTGCCCGCCGTCGACGACGAAGCATGATCCGGTGGTGAATCCCGAGGCCGGCGAGCAGAGAAACGCGGCTAATCTGGCGATCTCCTCGGGCGAACCGAAGCGACGCAGCGGCACTTCGGCATCCAGCATGGCGCGCACCTGGTCCGGTTCGGCGACGCTGCGCTCGTGCCATGAGCCGCCCTCGAAGAAGATGTTGCCCGGCGCGATGGTGTTCACGCGTACCCCATTCGATGCCAACGCACGGGCAAGATTCTTGGAGTAGTTGATCAGAGCCGCCTTCGCTGCCGAATACGGCAGCGGCGCCGGCGTCGCCTCGATGGCGACTATCGAAGAGATAAAGAGCACGGATCCCCCGCGTGGGTTCGCCAGGATGTGCGGCAGAGCGGCTTGCGTCAGGCGAGCCGACCCGAAGAAGTTGATGTCGAACAACCGTTGCCACTCGGCATCCGGCAGGTCCCAGCCACGTTCGCCCTTGCCCGTGCCGATATTGGCGACGAGGTGATCGATTCTGCCGAACCTCTCCACTGCCTGATTGAAAGCGCCGTCAATGACTGCATGATCCAGTAGGTCACCAGCGATCGACAGCACACGCTCGCCACCGTAAGCGGCCTCCAGATCTGCGTGCGCCTGCTGAAGGCTGGTCACATCCCGTCCCGTCAAGACGACTCGCGCGCCCTCGGCGAGCACCTCAGCCGCAATCGCCCGACCAACTCCCCGGGAAGCGCCGGCAACGAACACCACGTCATCGTTGAGATTCAGATCCACCGCTGCTAGACCGCCGTCCAGCCGCCGTCGACGAAGACATTCTGCCCGGTCACATAGGAGCTCGCATCGGATGCCAGGAAGATCAGTGCGCCGCATAGCTCATTCGGCCTACCGATCCGGTTCAGAATGGTGTTGCCCTTCAAGCGCTGGACAAACGGCGACTCGTCAGCGACCGCATTGGGACTGTCCAGTTCTTCGGTATTCGAAAATGGTCCCGGCGAAAGACAATTGGCCCGCACACCGCTCTGACCCCAGAAACTGGCCGTGTAGCGGGTGAAGGCGGCCAGTGCGGCCTTGGCCGCCGAATATGCCGGCGGGTTGAGTGACGAGGTGCCTTCATACAACTGCGGGCGGGGTGCAACTGCGGAGTACATCGTGGCTATGTTCACGATCGAGCCGTGTCCCTGATCCTTCATCCGCGCACCCAGGGTCTGAGTGGTGGTCACAGCCCACAACACGCCTGACTGCAGATTCCGCTGCCACTGCTCGAAGGAGGAGTTCTCGAGGGAGCCGTCCGGTGTGTTGAAACCTGTATCCGGACCCAACTCGTAGGCATTGTTGACAAGCACATCGACGCGCCCCTCACGTCGGGCGATCTCACCGCACACTGCTCTGAGGTGGTCATTGTCGTAC
>JBPCSY010000118.1:0-9959 GCA_051006695.1 Candidatus Nanopelagicales bacterium | reverse complement strand
CCCGTAATGATCGACCGGGCGGACTGGGCCGAGTGGCTCGATCCCTCGGTGGCGGGCAAGGAGCTGCCGCCGCCGATGCTGGAGGCAGGCTTCCGACTGCCGGTGGTAGCCGAGCCGGTCTCGGCGGCCGTCGGCAACGTGCGCAATAACGGCCCGTCCCTCATTGCCCCGATCGCGCCCCAGGAGGGACTTCTCTTCTAGGGAATTGCCGGAGCTCGTCCGATGTTGTCCTGCATGTGATCACCTGCGTGAGGGAAGCAGAGTGCCCGGCGGTGGGCTGGCCCGATGCGGTGCCGCTCTCAGAAGGCCGCCATGACTCAGTAGGCTCGTCAGTGATGAGCGAGGACACGGGCATAGAGGAACGGGCAGAGGATCGCACTGCCCGCTTCGAGCGCGATGCGCTCCCGTACCTTGATCAGCTCTACGGCGCCGCGATGCGGATGACCAAGAATCCGTCCGATGCCGAGGATCTCGTGCAGGAGACCTTCGTGAAGGCGTTCGCCGCCTTCGACTCCTACACCGACGGCACCAATCTCAAGGCGTGGCTGTTCCGCATCCTGACGAATACCTACATCAACACCTATCGCAAGAAGCAGCGCGAACCGCACCAGTCGTCTGCGGATGAGCTTCTCGACTGGCAGCTCGCCGAGGCCGAGTCGCACACGTCCACTGGGTTGCGTTCAGCCGAGATGGAAGCACTCGATCGTCTGGCTGATGCCGACATAGTCGAGGCGATGGCCGCACTTCCCGAGGAGTTCAGGCTCGCGGTTTACCTGGCTGATGTCGAAGGATTCCCGTACAAGGAGATCGCCGAGATCATGGAAACCCCGGTGGGAACTGTCATGTCGCGACTCCATCGTGGTCGCAAGTTGCTGCGTGACTCCCTCGCCGAGTACGCCGTCGAACGCGGGTATGCACCCGCAGCATCCGTGAGTGGAGGTGACGAGTCATGAGCTGCGGAAATCATCACGCCACGCCGTGCACCGATGTACTCTCGCTGGTCTACGTCTACATCGACAACGAGTGCGAGGAGACGACGAGCATCCAGGTCGCCACGCATCTCGAGGAATGCGGCCCCTGCGCCGAGGTCGTTCGAGTCGAGCGAGTGATCAAGGCGCGCGTGAAGAGTTCCTGCGAATGCGCCGAGGCTCCTGAGACACTACGTACCTCGATCGTCACCTCGATCCGAGCGACGTACTACCGAAGTGAAGAGGAACCTCCATGTCAGTGACCGTGCGTGCCGAGATGGTGGCCTCAGTTCATTCCGTGCTCGTCGAGGCCGGCCAGGCCATCTCGCTCGGCGACACCCTGATGATCCTCGAGTCCATGAAGATGGAGATCCCCGTCCTCGCCGAGACCGCGGGCTCTGTCAGCGAGATTTCAGTGGCCCCGGGTGATGTCATCCGTGAGGGCGATGTCCTCGCGATCATCATCTGATCCTTCCTCCCGGACTTCGCTCGGAGTGTTCGTCTCAGCCATGGCCCCTCGAAGGTAATCTCGGGGCGTGGCGATCCTCAATCGGCTGGCAGAAGAGCGCACTGACCTCACTGAGGCCGAGATCGATCGGCTTCATCTCATCGTGGCCGAATGGTCGCTGATCGCCGATCTCGCCGGCAGTGATCTCGTTCTGTGGCTCCCCACCTGGAATGAGGGCGGACTGCTCGCCGTCGCCCAGGTTCGCGCCACCACCGCTCCGACCAACATGCCGGACGATGTCGTGGGCACGTTCGTGGCGAAGGGACGATCCCCGCACCTGGATCAAGCCGCTGCATTCGGTCGGGTCTCCGGTGATGCGTATCCCGTGAACTTCCAGGGCCGAGTGATCGGCATCATCGAGCGTCACTCCTCGTCGACAAGACGCGTGGCGGGGCGGCTCGAGGAGATCTATCTGCAGACCGCCGACGATCTGCTCGCGATGCTCGTCGCCGGCACGTTCCCGTCGACGGAGATCGTCACCGGCGCCACGGGTTCACCGCGCGTGGGCGATGGCCTGATTCGCCTCGACGACGCAGGTCTCGTCGAGTTCGCGAGCCCGAATGCCGTGAGCGCGATGCGCCGTCTCGGCCTGGCCACTGAGCTCATCGGCGCGAATCTGTGCGCGCTGCTCATCAAGCTCTCGCATAAGCACGGGCCGGTGGATGAAGCCCTGGCGCAGGTAGCCGGCGGACAGGCGAACGGAAGCGCGGATGTCGATAACGGCACGGCCACGGTGCTGGTGCGCGGAATCCCCATCCTCGACCGAGAGATCCGCCGCGGGGCCATCGTGCTCGTGCAGGATGCGACCGAGATCCGACGCCGTGAGCGTGCCCTGATGAGCAAGGACGCCACGATCCGCGAGATTCACCATCGGGTGAAGAACAATCTGCAGACCGTGGCCGCGTTGCTCAGGCTCCAGGGTCGTCGTGCGCAGAGTGACGAGACCCGCGAGGCGCTCGCGGAGGCCCAGCTTCGGGTGGCCTCGATCGCTGTCGTGCACGAGAGCCTCTCTAAGGCCGGCAGTGAGGATGTGCCCTTCGAGGAGGTCGTCGACCGCGTGATCTCACTGGTGCGAGATCTTGCCCCGGCTTATGCGGTCGCAGGAGTGACACCTGCAATCGAGCGCGAGGGGGAGTGCTCGGTGATGCCTGAGGAACTCGTCACCCCTCTGGCTATGGCTGTCTCCGAATTGCTTCAGAACGCCGTCGAGCATGCCCAGGCCGCGCGGATTCGAGTCGTCATCAGCGAGGGTGCCGGCGGCATCAGCATCGATGTCATCGATGACGGCGCGGGGCTGCCCGAGGGCTTCACGATGGAATCTGCCGGGCTCGGCTTGCAGATCGTGGAGTCACTGGTGCAGAACGAGGCTCGCGGCAACTTCCGTCTCCTGCCGAGCGTCGGGCACGGCACAGCCGCCCGCATTGAAGTGAGGGCAGGAAAGTGAGAAGCGGTTAGGCGTTACTGCGAGCCCTCAGTCGGGCATTGCGGCGCTTAAGAGCGCGGCGCTCATCCTCGGAGAGACCGCCCCACACGCCGGCATCCTGACCGGACTCGAGGGCCCAGCGCAGGCATTCGTCGACGACGCTGCAACGACGGCAGACGACCTTGGCTTCTTCGATCTGCACCAGCGCAGGGCCGGTGTTTCCGATCGGGAAGAACAGCTCAGGGTCTTCGTCACGGCAGGCACTCTCGTGGCGCCAGTCCATGCGGATCACTCCATTAGGCGAGGGCATCGGGGTCACCGACACTCGTGATTGCTTTCACGAGACTGGCACATCAAAGGGGGCGACCCAGGGGTCTCCCGGTCGTCCCCGGAGGAAGAAAGCCAGCCCGATCTAGCAAAGGGCCCTCATAGGTTCGCAGATGTTGCTGCCGTGAACAAGGGGAACTGCCGAAAATTGAATGCTTAACTTGTCAGGTTGGTCACAAGTGCGGCTTTTGTCCGTTTATTGAACGGCGATCACCCGCAGGGCCGCGGGGACTGACTCGAACTCCGCGGTCGTGACCTCCGGCGTCGACTCGCCGTCGACCTGCATGGGCATCGGGCGGCCGCACACGATCGTGAACGCGCCCAGATCGTGGCGAACCAGGATCGAATCCTTGGTCGAACCGGCCGTCGAATGGGCAAGCATCCTTCGTGCTGCCCTCATCGCTGAGATCACGCGGAGCTTGCGCAAGGCGAAGACATCGAGGCCGGTATCGAAGGAGGCCTGGGGGCACGGATCAATGGGCCAGGAGCCAAAGTATGTCCACGGTGCGGTGTTCTGCACGATGGCGAGGAAGACGCCCTCGTCGGTGCCATCAGCCGTGGTCAGGGTAAGCGCGGGATTCCTGCGGTCGGTTCGAGCGAAGTACTGGCGCAGAGTGGTCATCAGGTATCGCGTGGGTGAGGCCGTACGTCCGGCGCTGCGTTGCTCCTCCATGGCCGAGATGATCTCGGCGTCAAGCCCGACCCCGGCATTGCTCGTGAACCAGCGGCCATTGACCTTGCCGAGTCCGATCGTGCGCGTGCGCTGCTCGCGCATCGCCTCCATGATCTCGCCAGTGGCCTCGACTGCATCGACCGGAATGCCCAGCGCGCGAGCGAAGACGTTGCCGCTGCCCCCGGGAACAGTGGCAAGGATCGGGACATCGGCCCCCACGCCATCCTCGAGCATCCCGTTCACGACTTCATTGACCACGCCATCGCCGCCGAGGGTGATGACGATGTCGAGACCCTGTGCCCTGGCGGAGCGGCCGAGTTCGAATCCATGCCCCCGATGAGTGGTCATCGTGACCTGCAAGTCGAGTTCATTGGAGAGCGCATTGACAATGACATCGGTGACTCGAGTCGAGGTCGTGGTGGCGCGGGGATTGACGACCAGGAGCCCGCGCATGCTCCCCACCATAGCCCGAGGTGGAAGCGGTTTAGGCTGCTCCCATGCTTCGCCCGACGCGTTCCTTCGCAGTCATTGCGACCATCGCTGCCCTGGAGGGCCTTGGACTCATTGCCTACGCGATCTTCGACATCATCGAGGCGGTGCGCGTGGGCATCACCGGCCCGGCAGATGTCTCGAATCCTGCGGCACTCCTGCTGCTCATCGTGATTTACCTGGTGTTCGGAGCCGGCCTGCTGCTCGTTGCCCGTGCCTGGTGGCTCATGCGTACGTGGCAGCGCGGGGCCTTCATCCTCACCCAAGTTATTGCGCTGCTCGTGTTCTTCGACCTGGCTCGATCGGAGGAGACCGTGCCGCGCCTCGCCGGCATCATCATCCTGCTGATGGCCGTCATCGGCATCATCCTCGTCTTCACGCCCAAGGTCCTGCGAGTGTTCGCGGAGGCCCAGCGCCGCTAGTCGGCGGTCAGCCCCTCGCGTAACTCGCCGAGGGCGCGGGCGAGCAGGCGAGAGACATGCATCTGGGAGATACCCACCTGCTCGGCAATCTCGCTCTGGCTCATGTTCTTAAAGAAGCGCATCATGATGATCTGACGCTCGCGCTCGGGAAGCTTGTCGAGAAGCGGACGGAGTGACTCGCGATACTCGACCTCCTCGATTCCCGGATCCTCGAAACCGAGTGTGGAGGCCACCCCGCCGCGATCGTCGTCACCATCGTCATCCAGTGACTTCGCACTAAATGCTGCTTGAGCCTCGAGCACTTCGAGTACGTCTTCGGGTGCAATGCCGACGCGTTCGCCGATCTCTCGCACGGTGGGCGAGCGATGAAGCTCGCCAGTGAGCTCTTCGGTGGCTGTATAGATCGGGCCACGAAGCTCCTGCAGCCTGCGCGGCAGCCGGATCGTGGTGGTGCGATCACGAAAGTGTCTCTTGATCTCTCCGACGATGGTGGGCGTCGCGAAGGTGCTGAACTCGAGGCCGCGCTCGATCTCGAAGCGATCAATGGCGATGATCAGGCCGATGGTGCCGACCTGCACGAGATCGTCGTAGTTCTCGCCACGATCGCGATACCGGCGAGCTATGTGATGTACGAGCGGCACATGCATCGTGATGAGCTCATCGCGAGCCGCAGTGAAGGCCGCCGTGCCTGACTCTGACGACGCGAGTTGTTCGAGCAGTTCGCGCTCGCGCACGCGCTGTTCCTCACCCCACCTCTCGTCACCGGGTGGGCTGGTATCGGCAGAGGTCACGCGCTGACCGGCTCGTGACGCTTGACGTGCAAGGTGAGGCAGACCTCGCCGGCATCGATCGATGCAGTGACGTCGTCGACGAGTGCGGTGAGCACTGTCCAGCCGAAAGTATTCGTAGCCGGCACTACTCCGCTTGTAGTCATACCGCGCACCTCAATGCGCAGGGATCCGAGAGCCTCGACGAACACGCAACGCATCTCGCTGCCGACAACGGCATCGAGCACGATCTGCGCTGCTGCCTCATCGACAGCGAGACGGAGATCCTCGAGCTGGTCGATCGGAAGGTCAGCGCGCACCGCCATCGCTGCCGCCATGGTGCGGGCCAACGAGACGTACTGGGTCTGGGCAGGGAAACTCACGGTCACAGCGTTGGTCATGTCACTCCTTCTCGGGCCCCAGTATCCAGGCTTCAGTTGCCCAGACGGGCCAGGTTGGCCAGAGCGTTGCCCTCAACCCGATATGGCACCCACTCGGTCAGGCCTTCGGCGCCAAGGCCGGCATAAAAGTCGCGACTCGGCGTATTCCAGTCGAGCACGCTCCAATCGAGGCGCCCGTATCCCTTCTCCACGCATTCCTGCGCGAGCCGAATCAGGAGCGCCTTGCCAGAGCCCTCGCCTCGAAAGGCAGGTCGTACGTAGAGATCCTCGAGGTAGATGCCGTGGCGACCAAGCCAGGTCGAGTAGTTCAGGAAGTAGAACGCGTACGCCACTACTTCATCGGATACCTCGACGACGAGGGCATGTACTCGCGGACTCTCGCCGAAGAGATCACGTGCGAAGTCGGCCTGAGTGGCGATCGCCTGCTCCGGTGCCTTCTCGTACTCCGCGAGCTCGCGCACCATCGTGATTAGTGCCGGGACATCACGGGGCTCGGCGGGGCGAATGTTCATGACCCAAGTATTGCCAGGATCCGAGAATCTCGGATCACAGACCGGAACCTGGCTATCGCCGGGTGCTAATGCGCATCGGATTAGAGGTGAGCAGGGCCCCACCCTTGGTGACGGCATGCAGGGTGATGGTGTGGGTCGGCCCTGTGCTGAGCGGCTTGCCCCAGATGAGGCCGGTGGTGGCGTTCAGGTGCAGTCCGCGCGGCAGCTTGCCCTTCCACATCCGAAATTGCGCAATCTCGCCGACACCATTGACAGTCGGTCGGATGCGAGCGATGTGGCCCACGCGCAGGTGCGGGTGCGCCGGGTAGCTGATTGCGGCGAAGCCCGACTTCTGGACAACGAAGAGGAAGGACGCGGCGGCCTTGCCCGAGGCGCTGGTCTCGGCGACGCGCAGCGGAGTCGGCATCAGGTCGACCGCCGTGGGAGTACCGGTGATGGTGCCGGTGCGAGAGTCGAACTTCGTGCCCGCCGGAAGCTCGCCGCAGACGAGCTTGTAGGTCGTGCCGGTCACCGGTGCGTTGGTGCTCGCGGCAATTGACACGCGGGATCCGACGACGCCGATGTTCTGGGCGGCGTACTGCAGGGTCTGGGCATCAGCATCGACGCGAGTCGTGAACTGGCTCGACTTCGTGGTGCCATCAGCGAAGGTCGCCTGAACCGTGGTCACCCACGAGCCCGCGACCGTTGTGACGCCGTACAGAACGCCGAAAGCGCGATCAAGCTGAACTCCCGGCGGCAGTGCGCCGGCAGTGACGATGAACGAGCGCGCTGCGCCCATGCCATGCGTATTCGGAGCCATGGTCAGCTGCGAGCCGACAGTCGAGTACTGATTTGGGTAGAGGGTGCCGTCCGTGGCCAGGCACGGCGCATCAATGCCGGCATCACCGGTGTTCGCGGCCAGTGCGCCATTAGTACCAGTGCCGGCGCCATTGCTCGTGCCGGCAACCGTGGAGACGGGCTGAGCGGGTGGAACTGCGACGGGCTTCGTCGGTGAAGAACCGATCGCGGGCGTAGCACTGCCTTGAGACGGACGATTCGAATTGCTTCCTGCCTTCGCGGACTCGCGAATGACGAAGCCCTTCGAGTTGCCGGCAGTAATCGCCGTGGCGGAATTGAAGCCCACGGATCGTAGCTGGATCGAGTGCTTGCCATCGGCGAGACCCGAAAGCGTGAAGCTTCCGCCTGCCCCATTGGTCGGCGGGTTGCCGCCCGGGCGAATCCAACCGCCGGCCCCATCGATCTGGTACTCGATGCCCTGCACGGTGAAGGGATCAGCCACTGAGTAGTTCACCGTGGCGGTGCCGCTGCCGACCGGGGTGATGACGTCGCCGTCGACGGACGGAGCGCCAGGAAGGGGTGCGGTGACAACCGGGGTCGTGCAGAAGGCCACAACCTTTCCGTCAGCGCGGGTACCGGTGATCGTGGCCGAATAGTCCTTGCCGGATTCCAGGTATGCGACGGGAATCTCGAGTTCAGTTCCGGGCGCGAAGGATTCAGCAGGCAGCGAGGGTGCGCGCTTGACGACTAGTTCCCATGCCGTGGCATCGGGGTGTCCGGCGGTCAGCGAGAACTTGATCACTCCGCCCGCGGTGTCGTAGCTCGCCGGGCAGTTACCCGCGAGGTCTACCGGAACGGGAATCGGCTGAGTTCCGACGACACTGCTGGTCACGCTTGAGTTGAAGAGAAAGTGGCTGTTACCAAGCGCCTGCGAGGCGACGGTGAGTCGTCCCTGGGAATCGACCGTGAAGGACAGATCACCCACGCACCCGTCGAAGCCAGTATCGGCGAAGTTGGCATTGTTTCCGGAATATCCATTCGGTCGGCAGAACATTCCCGCGCTGGAGGAAAGGGCCATCGAGGCACTGGTGATCGAGCCGTCGGTGATCTGCAGGCTCGAGATGGCGAGATTCGCCGTGTTGCTGCTGAACGCCTCGGGAAGGGTGATCGTGCCAGCCGGAAAGTCCCAGATGGTGGCCGCGTGAGCCGCAGGTGCGAGTGCTGCAATGCCCGAAGCCATCAGGAGGATTCCGACTGTCCCTGCGATGACACGCTTCACGAACTCTCCCTCGTCTGGATACCTAGAAAAGCCTACGCTATGTAAGGTTGAGGTAGGGCCCTGGAGGGATGCGTGACATGGCTGCGAAGAGTGACGAACGTCTTGGCGTGACGTCGCGCGTGCGCCCGGCCCCCGGGCGAAAGCGCATGTGGCAGGCAACGCCGACGCAGTCCTTCCAGTTGCCCGTGGTCGTTGACCACATGTGTGTTGATCCGGAGAGTCGCGAGTTGGTGTGGCTGATCGAGGCAACTATCGACTTGGTCGACGGAACTCCCGCCCTGATTCGCATGAATGCGCATTCGCCCGGTGGCATCAACCCGCACTGGATGCAACGTGAGTTTCGGTGGGCGTCGCCGCTCGAAGTCATCACGCTAGGCGTGCCTGAACTCCTCGCGCGAGGTGTCGATCCGTTCGCGATTGATCTTCCGCTCACGGGATTTCCCGAGGCTGCAACTTTCTCCCGACCCATCAATGAGCCGCTGACCGATGACTTCCTGGAAGGGATTGCCCGCGAGTATCTGGCGATAGGCCGGGGCTATGCGCGGGCGATGGCGGCCGAGCGCAAGGTCTCCGAGCGCACTGTCGTGAGCTGGGTTGAGAAGGCGCGGCAGCGGGGAATCTTGTCTCGGGTGCCCTCGGGGAGCGTGGGCGGTCACATTGTCCCGAAGTCGAAACGGCGATAGCCCCACAACCTTCCATGGTGGGAGGTGACGTACTCTCGGAGGCAAGAATCGATCCTCGCGAATCGAGAGTCGGTCAACTTCGAGGGAAGGGCACGTCATGAACATCCGCCGCACACAGGCACTTGCCGGTATCGGGCTGTCGAGTGTCCTGATTTTCGGCGCTGGGGCAGGCTCCGCGATGGCGCAACCCACTGCCTCGCTGGCCAAGAAGGCATCAATCTCGACCATCAACAAGAGCAAGGTGATGTCCGCAGCCGACAAGGCAGCGATTGACGCTGCGGCTGCTCAAACGATTGCTGCTTCCCCCGATGCGGCTCCGGGGCTATGGGTTGCCGTCTGGGATCCGAAAAAGGGTTATTACGAGCAGGCATACGGCAACGCGGTTCTCCCAGGCACTCGGGCGACTCGTGCTGACCACTTTCGCATCGGCTCAATTACCAAGACCGTCTTCGCTACCGCGGTTCTCCAGCAAATCTCAGCAGGCAAGCTTGCACTTTCAGACACGGTGAAGAAACTGGACCCGGCGCTTTCCGCGAAGTTCCCGAGCCTCGGAAAGTACACCGTCGCGCAGTTGCTGAGTATGAGGACCCAGATTCCCGATTACGCGGAAGCTGCAGTCGATGCGCTAGTGGCAAATTCGCAGAAGCGGTTCACGCGCGAAGAACTCATCGCCCTCGGCCTCGAGAAGGGTAAACCAATGTCGGCCGCGGGCGGTTACTCGACCACGAAC
>JBPCSY010000117.1:0-4028 GCA_051006695.1 Candidatus Nanopelagicales bacterium | reverse complement strand
GCGCCCTGGCCGATCAGGTGGGCGGTCGGCTGCGTCGGGCCGGGTATGTCGCGCGCACGATCGCGATCAAGGTGCGTTTCTCCGATTTCACGACCATCACTCGCTCGCGCACCCTGGCCAGCCCGACCGATGTCGGCAAGGAGCTCTACGACACCTCGCGGATGCTCTACGAGGCCCTGGGTCTCCAGCGGGCACGCATTCGCCTGGTCGGGGTGAAGGCCGAGGGGCTAATCCCTGTTGACGAGGCCAGCCGTCAGCTGACCCTGGGCGAGCCTGAGCTGGGGCACCGTGAGGCCGAGCTGGCCGTCGATTCCCTCCGGGCCCGCTTCGGCTCCCAGGCGGTGCGTCCTGCTCGCCTCGTGGAATACGAGGTCGACGAGGAGCAGTGACCCGCCGTGCGGGGGTGCTGGGCCCATGCGGGCATTCCTGCGGGGCTCGCCTTCGGCTCACTCCTCGGAGGCGCCCGGGGTTTCCAATGTCGGGAACCCCGCCTATATTTGTGGGGACGGCGGTTCGCGTCGTCCGTGGTGAGGGATGAAGGAGGTCACGATGCCGCTCTCCGAGCATGAGCAGCGCCTTCTCGAGCAGATGGAACGTGCCCTCTACGCCGAGGACCCCACCTTCGCGAACAATCTCCGCACTACCTCTGCCGGTCGTGCCTCGCGCGGCCGCGCTGCCATCGGTGTCATCGGTGTCATCGGCGGCATGGGCCTGGTGCTCGCAGGCGTGGCCACGATGATCGTCGTCCTGGGTGTCGTCGGCTTCGTCGTGATGCTCGTCGGCGCAGTTGTCGCGTTCTCCGCCTTCCGCGCCCCGGCTGCTGTCGTCGGCTCTGTCGAGGGCGAGCCGGGCAAGCCCGCGGCCAAGGCCAAGCCCGCCAAGCCCGGCTTCATGGATCGCATGGAAGAGCGCTGGCGCGAGCGCAACGGCGAATAGCAGTCGCGCACCTCACACTCCAACCCTCGTGCGGTTGACCCCCCATGCGGCAGGATGCACGCATGACCAACATCGTTCCCGCGCAGCTCGGCCGTTTCCTCGAGGACTTCGAGGTAGGCACGACCTACCAGCATCCCTTCGGCCGCACGATCTCCGAGACTGACTCCACCTGGTTCACGCAGCTCACCTGCAACACGAACCAGAACCACTTCAATGCTCACCTGGCGGAGTCGAATCCGATCACGGGTGGTCGCATCATCGTGAACTCCGGCCTGACAGTGGCACTCGTGCTGGGCCTGTCGGTTATCGATATGAGTCAGAACGCCGTGGCGAACCTCGGCTGGACAGACATCAAGCTCACGCATCCCGTGTACATCGGCGACACCATCTACGCCGAGTCGATCTGCCTCGACGTGCGCGAGAGCTCTTCACGTCCGGAGATGGGCATCGTTCGCATGAAGACGCGTGGCCTGAACCAGCATGGTGATGAGATCGTGTCGTGGTTCCGCTCGGTCATGGTGCCGAAGCGTTCCTCGGGTATCGGCCAGAACTACTTCCCGCAGGCCAAGAACGGTCCGCTCACCGCGGAGTAGTCAGCTCGCTTCCGGGGCAACCGGCGGCGGCACGTCGCAGGTGCGCGTCGTCGGACGATCGTTGAAGCGATCATCGATCCACGCGACCGCCTCAGGGCCCACTGTCATCGCGGTGTCCTGGTGCGAGACAACGCCGAGCCACGCCATCGTGATGTCGGAGCCGGCCGCGCACCACTGTTCCTGCAGCTTTGCGTTGGGCCACGCGAGCACGACGGTGTCGGCGATGCTCTGCGCGACGAACACGGGCATTGATGCGGGCAGCGGTGCAGGAGTCTGCTCCTTGGCGGCGGCCGCCCACGAAGGATTATTCGTCGGCTTCTGCTCGAAGTAATCCTGCCCGAAGTCGGTGCGCAGGAAGCCCTCGAGTGCCGCGGAGACGATGCACTCATTGGCGAGTCGCGCCGTGTTGCGCAGGCCTGATGCCGAGACGAATCCCTCGGCGGTGAGATCCGGGTAGTAGTGCGGCCACGACTCGACGACCTCTGGGCCGATGGCCCAGCCGACGGCGGTCTGCCATTGCGCGTCGATGATGTCGGGCAGTTCCGCGGCAGGCGCCGCTGCAGCGACCGCCTTCAGAGTGAGCTCGGGTGCGAGTTCTTTCGCGAGTTCACCCGTCCACAGTGCGGAGTGTCCGCCCTGTGAGTGACCCCAGACGATCCAATCGTTGCCGGCATGTGCGCTGGGAATATTGCGGGCAGCGCGCACCGAGTTCACGACATCGCGAGCCTCGGCCTGGCCGACCAGGTACAGGTTCGGCCCGGGAGTTCCGAAGCCGGTGTAATCGGTGGCGACGACGACGTAGCCGAGCTGCATCATCTGGTCGAGCCAGTTCTTCGTGTCACCGAGCGGGTTTGTCGAACGCGATGGCGCACATGCATCACCGAGGCCCAGGGTGCCGTGTGCCCAGGCGACGACCGGCCGACCGCCGGGCGGTGCGGGTGATGTCGGGATGAAGATCATTCCGCTTGATGCAGCAGGGGAGCCGTCGGGTCGCTGCGAGGTGTACAGGATGCGCTGGGCAGTGGCACCGGGCACGTCGACGCCGAGCGGCTCCTGACGGATGACGGTGCCCGGCTCGCTCGGCAGCGGAGTCGGGGGCACGTAGAACGCGGCGATCTTCGCCTGAGCGCGCGATATCGAGAGCTTGTGGGCCGAGATCACCCCAACAGTGCTGATCATGGCGATCACGAGTACCGAAGCCACCACGATGCCGACCCACTTCAGTGCGCGCATCCAAGGAATGTACTGCCTTTCCCCGCTCCCGTGGCATGGGAGAGGATGGGGGAGTGAGTGAAGCCACTGAGGTCATCGTCTTCGAGCCGCGCCCCGGCTCCGGTGCTGCGACTCCGCTGGGCGCTGTCGTCGAGATCTCGGCGTCGGCAGTCGTCGCGCTGTTCTCGGTGGCCGAGCACACCGTCAGCTCGACAGTCTCGACTGTCGCGAACTCGGCGCTGGTGAATTCCGCCCTCGACAAGGTGGTTCCCTACGCGGTGAATGCGGTGATCGGTCGGATGAATCTCACCGAGATCGTCCTCGACCGCGTCGATATCGATGAGATCGTCGCGCAGGCTGACCTGGAGAAGATCATCGATCGCCTGCCGCTGATAGATCTGGCGAACTACATCATCGACGAGATCGACCTCCCGCAGATCATCCGTCAGTCCACGGGTGGCATTGCCACGGAGGCGATGAACTCCACTCGCATCCAGGCCATTGATGCCGACGACCTCGTGCAGCGGGTGGTCGACAAGATCATGCTGCGCCGCAAGGCGCGCAAGACTGATGCGCCGGGCGATCTCTCCGAGCAGTTCGCGCAGGAGACCTCGTGATCTCCTTCAGCGAGTACAAGCGCCGTGTTGATGCAGGGGAGCCCGGGCTCGAGGCCGACACCTCGGTTCCGAAGGATGCCCGCGCTTACCAGGGGCATCGTGCGGGCTTCTTCTCGCGCATCGTGGCCTCGGTCATCGATCTGCTGTCGGTCATCGTGATCGTGGTGCTGTTCAATCTCAGTGCAGCTTTCATCCGCATGCTCATTGAGCACGTGCAGGGCGTGAATATCCCCAAGCTCGGCTGGTCAGTGGCCATCGGAACCTTCCTGATCTGGCTGCTCTGGACTTACGCCTGGGCCACCACCGGTCGCAGCCTCGGCATGCACATCATGGGTCTGCGCATCATCAACTCTTCCGGCGATCGCGTGCGACTTCCCATCGCCGCCCTGCGCTCGATCTTCTGCATCGTCTTCCCGCTCGGCCTGCTCTGGGTGATCGTCAGCCCGGCGAATAGGTCGGTGCAGGATGTCGTGCTGCGTACGAGCGTGATCTACGACTGGGTTGTCGGCCTGCCGCGCATCCGCAACGGCCCGCCCCCCGGCACTGCCTGATCGGGGCCTAACCCACCAATTCAGCAGCTTTTCCACCACAACCCGCCCTCCAGGGGGCGGGTTTCGTGCGTTCGGGGTCGATGTTGAGCCCGCGTGGAGGGGCCTTGGGGGAGCCGGGA
>JBPCSY010000116.1:0-3768 GCA_051006695.1 Candidatus Nanopelagicales bacterium | reverse complement strand
ACCTGCAGAAGCGGGTCCTCGAGGTCGGAGCCGACATCGGTCTCGCCTTCGACGGCGATGCCGACCGCTGCTTCCTGGTCGACGAGCGCGGCGAGCTGATCAGCCCGTCGACTCTGACGGCGCTCATTGCCTCGCGTGAGCTCAAGAAGGCTCCTGGCTCAACGATCATCCATAACGTGATCACCTCGAAGGCCGTCCCCGAGGTCATCGTCGAGAACGGCGGCACCCCGGTGCGCACCCGAGTGGGTCACTCGTTCATCAAGGCCACGATGGCCGAGACCAATGCGGTGTTCGGCGGCGAGCACTCCGGTCACTTCTACTTCCGTGATTTCTGGCGCGCTGACTCGGGCATGCTCGCTGCGTTGCACGCACTCGCAGCGCTGGGCGAGACTCCTGCCGGCACCACGATCTCCAGCCTGATGCGCGAGTTCGATCGCTACAGCAACTCCGGTGAGATCAATACCGAGGTCAAGGATCAGAAGGCCATGACCGAGAAGATCCGTCTCGCTTATGCCGAGGGCACGACCACTGATGAGATGGACGGCCTGACCGTCGATGGCGGCCAGTGGTGGTTCAACGTGCGCCCGAGCAACACCGAGCCGCTGCTTCGTCTCAACGTCGAGGCACGCGACGAGGCGCAGATGGCCGAGCTGCGCGATGCGGTCCTGTCGATCATGAGGAGTGAGGCATGAGCAACAACGGCGGCGCCCTGGGTCTTGACCCGCGCCTGTGGGAGATCCTGGCCTGCCCGTGCGATGCGCATGGTGAGCTCGTAGCTGATGAAGCCGCGAACCAGATTGTCTGCACGGTGTGCAAGGCGCGCTTCGAAATCGAGAACGGCATCCCGGTGATGCTCATGCGCGAGGCCTAAGAGTGGTTCTCGTCGTTCGTGGCGCAGTCAAGGATTACGACTGGGGCATCGTTGATGGCCTGGCTGCGTGGTCCGATGAGGCCACGGGCGGTCCGCAGGCAGAGTTGTGGTTCGGCGTGCACCCCGGCGGCCCGTCACCGCTGGTCGATCCGGTCGGAGACGACACCGGTGAGCATCTCGGCCATCACTTCGATGTCGAGGAGATTCCCCTTCTCGTGAAGTTGCTCGCCGCGGCGCGACCGCTGTCGGTGCAGGTGCATCCCGATGCCGAGACTGCAGCCGCCGGCTGGAAGCGCCAACAGCAGCCGGGTGAGTCTCGCGTGCTCAGTGATCCGTTCGAGAAGACCGAGATGATGATCGCCCTGGAGCCCTTCGAGGCTTTCGCGGGGTGGCGAGCTCCCGAGCAGTCGGCGGCGATTCTCGAGAACGTGCAGGGCACAAGCACCGCAGTCGCAGCAATACGTGCAGGAGACATCCCCGCGGCTATCCGTGAGCTGCTGAGCATCAGTGCACCGGAGCGCATCGGTCAGTTGGCTGCAGCTGCTCAGGCTGCCGGGCTTCCGCCCGAGGAAGTCGGGGCGTATCGCACGGTGCAAGAGCAGTATCCGAATGACACGGGTGCGCTGCTCACCGCGATGCTCGACTATCTGACACTTGAAGTGGGCCAGGCTGTTTACGTCCCCGCAGGTGTCCCGCATAGCTACATTCGCGGTACCGGTGTCGAGGTCATGACCTCCAGTGACAATGTCATTCGCCTTGGCCTCACCGGCAAGCCGGTCTTCGTCGATCAAGCGATCGAGGCCCTACGCCTGGATCTCGAGCCTCAGGTGGTGCGCGCGGAGTTCGGCGACACCTTGTGGCCTACTGCAGCGCCCTTCGTGGTGCGGCTACTGCGCGATGGTCGCGAGAAGCTGCCCAAGGGCGCCTACCGAATCGTCGTCAACATCGAGGGCAAGGCGATCATCGATTCCGATATCGGCGAGATCTCGCTGCGCCAGGGAACCGCTGCCGTGATCGGCGCCGGTGATCCTGATGCCTGGGTCGAGACAGCAGGCCTCGTTGCCGTCGTGCAGTCGACGCAGCGCTGAGCATCATCCACGAGCGCCACGATTCATTTCAGCATCGCGCACGACCTGACGACAGGGGACACATGAGCACCGAAGGCGGAATGCGGGCGGTCATCGCCGCTCTGATGGCGAACCTCGGCATCGCGGCAAGCAAGTTCATTGCCTTCGCCTTCACGGGCTCGAGTTCGATGCTGTCGGAAGCCATTCACTCAGTGGCTGACTCGGGTAACCAAATCCTGCTGCTCATCGGGAACAAGCGGTCGAAGAAGGCCCCGGACTCCCGTCACAACTTCGGATACGGCCGACGCCGATTCGTGTACGGATTCATCGTCTCGATCGTGCTCTTCCTGATCGGCGGTGTCTTCTCGCTGTACGAGGGCATTCACAAGATCCAGCACCCCGAGAAGCTCAACGATGCATGGATCGCCTTCCTCGTGCTCATCGTCGCGATCGTCCTCGAGTCGCTCTCCTTCCGCACGGCGATCAAGGAGGCGAATCGCTCGCGCGGCAACCGCTCCTTCCCGCGCTTCCTCAAGGATGCCCGCCAGCCCGAACTTCCCGTGATCTTGCTCGAGGACGCCGGCGCACTCGTCGGTCTTGTCTTCGCGCTCTTCGGCGTGAGCCTGGCCGTGATCACCGGTGATGGCCGCTGGGACGGCATCGGCGCCATGGCCATCGGCATCCTGCTGGTTGTCATCGCGATATTCCTGGCCATGGAGATGTCAGCAATGCTCGTGGGGGAGTCGGCCCTTCCCGAAGAGGTCGAGGCCATTCGCCTGGCACTCGAGAGCAGTGTTGGCGTACTGAGAGTCATCCATCTGCGCACCGTGCACACCGGCCCGGACGAGCTTCTGGTGGCAGCGAAGATCTCCGTGGCCCATTCGGCCACCGGCGCGGAGATCGCCCAGGACATCGACGATGCTGAGGAGAAACTGCGGGCGGCCGTGCCGACTGCGAAGTATGTGTTCCTCGAGCCCGACATCGATCGAGGCATGGGTTCTTGACAATCTCCCACTCTTGACCGTTCATCCCACGAAAACCATAATCGTGGGATGAGTGCTCAATCCGCGGATGTTCCCCAGGTGTGGAAAGTTCGCCTCGATTCTCGGCGTCGCCCGACATTGCCGGAAGAGGCGATGCGCGCGGCTGGCTTCGCCCCGGGTGAGGATCTGCGCGTGCGGGTGGCCGAAGAGGGCCTTCTGATTCTTGAGACCCCCGCCCACGCTCTTGCCCGTGCACGGTCGCGTGTGGCTCATGTACCGCGTGACCGCTCGTACGTTGATGAGTTTCTGGCGTGGCGACGCGAGGAAGCTGCACGTCTGTGAGTCGTCCGATGCTCCTCGACGCGTCCTCGCTCGCAGCACTGGTTTTTCAGGAAGAAGGCTACGAGGCAGTCGAGAGCGTGCTGGGGTCCTCGTATGTCACCTCGGTGAACATGGCTGAACTCGTGGTCGTGCTCAATCGTCAAGGTAGTGATGGCGAGGGCATCGCGGCCGACCTGCAGGCTGCGGGCTTGACGGTCGTGCCCGTCGCCTGGCCGCATTGGCAGAGCCTGACCACCATTGAAGTGCTGCACAAGAGCACTGGCGCCAAGCGGGCACTCTCACTTGGCGACCTCTGCTGCCTGTCCTACGCGGTTCAGCAGGAGATGCAGATCATGACCGGTGATCGAGCCTGGGCAGATCTGGACCTGCCGGTGCCCGTCTCGCTCATTCGATAAGACGCACCGGTGTTTCGAAGCACGAACCCCGCGAGCGGAGGTGATTCCTAGGGGAATGCCTAGTTCGCCCTGGCGTCAGGTGGTCATGCGCAGGAGCATGGCGCGGTGAT
>JBPCSY010000115.1:0-2568 GCA_051006695.1 Candidatus Nanopelagicales bacterium | reverse complement strand
GTCTCGCAGTCGCTGCTTCCACCGTTGCCATCGCAGCACCCGCACACGCGGCCAACACCATCAGCGGTGGCGGAGCCTCGTTCCCGTACCCCTTCATCTCGCAGTGCGCAGCTGACTTCAACGCTTCGCAGAGCAACTTCTCAATCCAGTACACCTCGACTGGTTCGGGCACTGGCAAGTCGAACTTCACCAAGGGCACGTTCGTCTACGCGATGACCGACTCGAAGTACAGCTCGGGTGAGCCCTCCTTCGACTGGGAGTACATCCCCGCTATCGGTGGCGCAGTTGCCTTCCCGATCAACCTGAAGAGCACCACGACCGGCAAGACCCTCGGCTCCTCGATTCAGCTCAAGCAGTCGACCCTCGCCAAGATCATGGGCGGCGTCATCAAGACCTGGAACGACAAGGAGATCCTGGCTTCGAACGCTCGCATCGCGAAGTCGATCCCGGCCAAGCCGATCACCGTGGTCTACCGCTCCGGCAACTCAGGCACGACTAACAACACCCTCCAGTACCTGAACGCCTGGGCGCCTTCGATCTTCCCGAAGGTCCAGTACGACTTCTCCACCGCATTCCCCGGCTCCGTGCCGCTGAAGTCCTCGCAGACCGGCAAGGACAACGCCACGGTCATGTCGCTGATCAACGCCACTGAGGGCTCCATCGGCTACGTCGACTTCGGCGATGCCAAGGGCTACCCGGTTGCTCGCATCCAGAACGCCAACGGTGAGTTCGTCGCTCCGTCGGCTGCCTCGGCTGCCAAGAACCTGGCCAACCAGACCAACGTCGGCTCCAATGGGCTCATCACGCTGAACTACAACGTGAAGATCCCGGGCGCCTACCCGGCCGCGATCTTCAGTTACGGTCTCGCCCGTATCGACGGCAAGGGCCCGAACGGCCTCGGCGTTCGCCAGTTCTTCGACTACGTGCTGCAGAAGTGCGGCCCGTCGCGTGCAGCCTCGCTCGGCTACGTGCCGGTCGGCGGCAAGGTTCTCGCTTCCGCGAAGACCCTGGTTTCCAAGATCAAGTAGCAACACCACGCTCCACCACAACTGAATCTCTCAAATAGCTCGAGCAAAGGTGAGGACGATGTTCCGGATGATGAAGTCAACCCGGGGCATCGTCCTCGCCGCTTGCGCTGCCACAGGCGCTGCGCTTCTCCTCAGCGCCTGCACCCCGCCCCTGCCACCGGATGTTCTGGCAGCCCAGGCCGAGGCCAACATCACCTGCCAGACCGGCGCCCAGAACGTCAGCCTCCCCGAGGATTTCATCGGGGCCAGCGATGCCGTCAACGCCACCCTCGCCGGCACCTGCCCTGATCAGAGCCTGGTCGAGGTCGCCCCGGGTGAGCCCGCCAGCCTGACCATCACCGAGATGGCTCCGACCGCCGAGCAAATCGCCGCCTTCGAGCAGATCTGCCCTAGTGGCGCCATCACCGTGCCGGTCTTCGGCTACCCCGTCGTGCTCGCCCTCAACGTCATCGGTCTCGAGGGCGTTGTCCTTACGCCCAAGGCTCTTGCCGGCATTCTTGATGGCACGGTCACCAGCTGGACTGACCCACTGATCGTTGAAGCGAACCCCGGCATCGACTTCGCCGGTATTCCCGACATCACTGTTATGTCTCTCGATGGTGGCAGTGGTGCAGTGAATGCAATGACTGCTTACCTGAGCAAGACGGCACCGGAGAGCTGGACTCCCGGCATCACGAACACGCTCGAGGTCGGCTCGAAGTTCGCGACCACCGCGGACCTCATGGCCGAGCTCACCATCACTGATGGTGCAGTCGCGGTTCTCCCCGCAATCCAGGCACTCAACTCTGCATTACCAATGGCAAGCGCTGACATCAACGGCACGACCATCAGTGTCGATGACACGCAGCTGCTCAAGGTCGGCATCGGTGCGATCACTGTCACCACTGATGCAGCCGGCAACATGATCGCGGCTCCCGCCGTCGGTGGAACCCCGGTTCCCGAGAGCTTCGATGCCGCCGCAGCGAAGATCGTGCTGGCCGAGGGTCAGGAGATGATCGGCTGGCCGATTCTCGGCATCGCTCACATGCTCATCTGCGATGCCGGCACTGATCCGCTGCCGCTCTCCAGCGCTCAGTACCTCGTGCGCCTGGCCGGTCAGGGCTCGCTCGAGACCTTCGGCCTGACCCCGCTGCCCGAGCCGATCCGCGTGCAGACCTTCGTGCCGCTCAAGGTCACCGCAGCGGCGCCCAGCGCGTCCTAACCGCCAGAGTTACTCCGGTAGCGACAAGTATTGAGCGAGTGCTTCGCGCACAATCGTGCTGGTGTTGAGTCCGGTTTCAGCGATGTGAGCCTGCAGCGCCTTGTACGCCCGTGGATCCAGGCGCACCTGAATCGCTGGTGAGGTTCCCCGTCCCAAAGAAGGACGCCCAGGGCGGACGGGCCTGAGCTGGCTCACGTCGTATCCGCGCTCAGCTTCATCCGCGAGTCTGGCGAGGTCAGCCTCGGTGAGCGGGACGCCCCCTGAAGTCATCACAATCTTCGTTTCGCGTTCCTTACTCACGTCGGCCTCCGTCCAATAGTCGTTCGTATTGCTTGTGGC
>JBPCSY010000114.1:0-4168 GCA_051006695.1 Candidatus Nanopelagicales bacterium | reverse complement strand
CGTCCTTGAAGTACAGGCTCAGCGGGATGAGGGTAAGGCCGCTCTCCTTCATCTTGCCCGTCAGTCGACGCAGTTCATCGCGGGTCATCAGCAGCTTGCGCGCCCGGCGCGGCTCGTGGTTGGTCCAGGTGCCCATGTCGTACTCGGGGATGTGCACCCCGCGCAGCCAGGCCTCGCCGTCGTCGATGGTGGCGTAGCCGTCGGTCAGGGTGGCGCGACCGGCCCGCAGCGACTTCACCTCGGTGCCCATGAGCACCAGGCCGGCCTCGAAGACATCCTCGATCGAGTAGTCGTGACGGGCCTTCTTGTTCTGGGCAATGAGGGTGCGCCCCTTCTCACGTGGCAACACTCTCACCGCCTCTCATTTGCTCGTGCCTTCGGGCTAGCAGCCCACTGATCGCTTCGGCTGGCCAAACCAGCCCAATGGATCATATGGCGTGCCGCTGAGGTGAACCTCAAAGTGGAGGTGGGGGCCGGTGACCCAGCCCGTGGCGCCCACGGCGCCGATAACTTCGCCCTCCTTGACCCGCTCCCCCTCGTTCACGTCTATTCGGGAGAGATGGGCATAGAAGGTTGCCAGGCCTCCGGCACCTGAGATCAGGGTCGCGTTGCCATAGGCGCCGCCGCTCGAGTTGTTGATGACGGTGCCGGAGTGAGCGGCGCGAACGGGTGTTCCGGTCGCACCGCGAATGTCGATGCCGGTGTGACATGACTTGTAGCTATAGACGGGGTGGGTGCGCGGGCCGACCTGCGCCGAGACTCCCCCGCCCGGGATGGGCCAGGTGAGCTCACCGCTCGGGCTTTCCGGAGCCTCTCCTGCGGCGGCTCTTCGTGCCGCTTCTTCACGTGCTGCCTTGGCAGCGGCAGCCTGAATGCGCGCCTGCTCGTCCTTGAGTTCCTTGAGACGAGCGACGACGTCATCGCGATTATCTTCCGCGACCTGGAGCGAACGCTTCTGCTTACCGATCAGTCGCTGAACGCTCGCCTTCGCACGTGCGGCGTCAGCGCGTGCCGCCTTCGCCTCGTCGGCATTGTCTTTGGCCTGCTGCGCTTCGCGCTCTGCTTCGACGCGCAACGCCTCGAGCCTGACCTCGCGCATCGTGAGATCTGCCTTTGACGTCATCAGCTCGCGTTGCAGCCCCGACTGCGTGCGCGAGATGGCGTCAACACTTGCAAGCCTGCTCATTGCATCACCAGGGCTCTGCGAATTGAGCACTACCTCGATCTCGGCAAAGGGGCCCTGTTGATATACAGCTCGCGCCAACTGATTCATGCGACCGGAATTGCGATCGATCTTTGCCCTGACGGTGAGCTGCTCGGTCGAGAGTCGAAGTATCTCGGTGCGCGCCGCATCGGCAGCGGCTTCCGCTTGCGTCGACGCCCGTTCAGCAGCGATTGCTCGCGTGGTCGCATGTCTGAGTTGTTCGCGCGCTGCGGGCAACTGGCTGCGCACTCGAGCAAGGGTGCGCATCGCCTTCTTGACCCTCGCGTTCGCGGAGTCGACAGCCTCACCGGCGGCATCGATGCGCTGGGAGATCAGAGGCTTCTTCTTCGTGCTCACGCTCGATTTCTCTGCCGACAGGGCAGAGGTCATCGGCAACGCGAGAAGGGAGCCTGCGGCGATCAGGATCACCGCCCGGCGGAGCGGGGGAAGCACGATCCCAGGCTACGGGCTGATCACACTCGCCCCAGGCGTAACACGCTGGGTCAGACGCGCAGGTACTTGCGCAGGGTGAAGAAGGCCGCGAGGCCGGCCAGGCCAACACCGGTGATCAGCATGATCGGCGCGATGGCGAGCACGGAATCCCAGCCAACGAATGCAGTGAACTGGAACGACGGCGCGAGGAACTGGTCGATCAGGATGCTCTTCATGAGCACCACGGAGAAGATCGCCAGGATCGCGCCGACACCGGCTGCGAATGCGGCCTCGAGCAGGAACGGCAACTGGATATAGAAGTTCGAGGCACCGACCAGGCGCATGATGCCTGTCTCACGACGGCGACTGAATGCGGCCACGCGCATGGTGTTGACGATAAGCAGCACCGTGACGACGAGCATCAGGATCGCGATCGCGAGAGCGATGGCCTGCAGGCCGCCGAGCAGGCGGAAGAACTTGTCGAGGATCTGACGCTGGTCATTGACCTGCTCAATGCCCGGGCGGCCGGCGAATGCTGACGCGACCACGTCGTACTTGGTCGGGTCAGAGAGCTTCACGCGGAACGATTCGGGAAGGGCATCCTTCGTGACGTTGTCAGCGATCGGCGAGTTCTTGAACTGCTCCTTGAAGCGGTCATACGCCTCGGCCGACGACTCGTAGTAGACGTCCTGCACCAACGGGCGAAGCGACTCGAGATCAGCCTTGATCTGATCGCGCTGCTCCTTGGTGACCGCGCCGCCTGCGCACGACGGCGTATCGCTGCCCTTGCCGCAGAGGAAGATCGAGACCTCGACCTTGTCGTACCAGAAGTCCTTCATGGTCGACACCTGCGAGCGCACGAGCAGGCTCGCACCGAAGAGACCGAGTGAGACTGCGACGGTGATGATGACCGCGAGGGTCATGGTCAGGTTGCGGCGAAGACCACTGCTGACCTCGCTCGCGACGAAGGTAGCTCTCATTGGGCGTATCCGTAGACGCCGCGGGCCTGGTCGCGCACGAGATGGCCACCCTCGAGCTCGATGACTCGGCGGCGCATCTGGTCGACGATGCTCGCGTCATGGGTCGACATCACGACGGTGGTGCCCAGGCGATTGATGCGATCGAGAAGCTTCATGATGCCGATGGATGTGCCGGGGTCAAGGTTGCCCGTGGGCTCATCAGCAATCAGGAGCATCGGGCGATTGACGAACGCTCGTGCGATGGCCACGCGCTGCTGCTCGCCGCCCGAGAGCTCATCGGGGCGTCGCCCCTCCTTGCCTTCGAGACCGACGACTTCGAGAACTTCAGGGACGACCTTCTTGATGTGGGACGACGGCTTGCCGATCACCTCGAGCGCGAACGCGACATTCTCGGCAACGGTCTTATTCGGCAGCAGGCGGAAATCCTGGAATACGGTGCCGATCTGGCGGCGCAGCTGCGGGATCTTCCAGTTCGACAGACGGCCGAGATCCTTGCCCGCGACCCAGACCGGGCCTGTCGTGGGGCGCTCCTCACGGAGCACCAGCCGCAGGAAGGTCGACTTGCCCGAGCCCGAGGGGCCCACGAGGAAGACGAATTCGCCCTTCTCGATCTCCAGGGAGATGTCATCGAGGGCCGGCCGAGTCTGATTCGGATAGACCTTGGAGACGTTGTCGAAAAGGATCACGTTGTCAGTCTAAGCCGAGGGACGGGGGCTACTGGCCCCGCGACCCCTGGATCCGCCAGCGAACTCCGGCCTCGATGAATTCGTCGATTTCACCGTCGAGAACCGCGGTCGTATTGCCCGTTTCGTACTCAGTGCGGAGGTCCTTGACCATTTGATAGGGGTGCAGCACGTAAGAGCGCATCTGGTTACCCCACGAGCCGGAATTATCGCCCTTAAGGGCATCGAGCTTGGCCCGATCCTCCTGGCGTTGGCGCTCGAGCAGCTTGGCCTGCAGCACGACCATCGCGGTCGCGCGGTTCTGCAACTGTGAGCGCTCGTTCTGGCACGACACGACGATGCCGGTCGGAATATGGGTAAGGCGAACAGCGGAGTCAGTCGTGTTCACGCCCTGACCGCCGGGGCCACTCGAGCGGTACACGTCGACGCGCAGGTCGTCCTCGGGAATCTCGATGCTCTCGGTCTGAGCAATCACGGGAATGACTTCGACACCGGCGAACGAGGTTTGGCGCCGGCCCTGATTGTCGAACGGTGAGATGCGCACCAGGCGATGCGTGCCCTGCTCGACAGAGAGAGTTCCGTAGGCGTACGGCGCCTTCACGGCGAAGGTTGCCGACTTGATGCCGGCTTCCTCTGCATAGGAGGTTTCATAAACCTCAACCGGCCAGTTGTGACGCTCGCAGTAGCGCGTGTACATGCGCAGCAGCATCTCCGCCCAGTCGGCTGCGTCAACGCCGCCGGCTTCGGAACGAATGGTGACGAGTGCCTCGCGTGCGTCGTACTCCCCCGACAGCAGCGTGCGGACCTCGAGATCGCTGATCGCCCGCTTGAGATCGTCGACCTCCTTGAGGGCCTCGTTCAGCGCCGAC
>JBPCSY010000113.1:0-4546 GCA_051006695.1 Candidatus Nanopelagicales bacterium | reverse complement strand
GCGTAGCGACGCGGCATGCCCTCGGCGCCGAGCCAGTGCTGCACCAGGAAGGTCGTGTGGAAGCCCACGAACAGCAGCCAGAAGTGGATCTTGCCCAGTCGCTCGTCGAGCATCTTGCCCGTCATCTTCGGCCACCAGAAATACAGGCCGGCGAAGAACATGAACACGACTGTGCCGAACACCGTGTAATGGAAGTGAGCGACGACGAAGTAGCTGTCGGACACGTGGAAGTCGAGCGGAGGTGCCGACAAGATGATGCCGGTCAGGCCACCGAAGAGGAAGGTGACCAGGAAGCCCATGGTCCAGAGCATCGGAGTGTCGAAGGACACCGAGCCCTTCCACATCGTGCCGATCCAGTTGAAGAACTTCACGCCCGTGGGCACCGCGATGAGCATGGTCATCAGGGCGAAGAACGGAAGGTAGACCGAGCCGGTCACGTACATGTGGTGTGCCCACACCGCGACCGACAGGGCAGCGATCGCCATAGTCGCGAAGATCAGGCCCTTGTAGCCAAAGATCGGCTTGCGCGAGAACACCGGGATGATCTCGCTCGCGATGCAGAAGAATGGCAGGGCGAGGATGTAGACCTCCGGATGGCCGAAGAACCAGAAGAGGTGCTGCCAGAGGATCGCACCGCCATTGGCCGGGTCGAAGACCACCGCTCCGTAATGCCGGTCGATGAAGGCGACCACGAGTGCGGCTGCAAGAACCGGGAAGGCGATCAGCACGAGGATGCTCGTGATGAAGGCTGTCCAGGTGAAGATCGGCATGCGGAACATGGTCATGCCGGGTGCGCGCATGCAGAAAATCGTGGTGATGAAGTTGACCGAGCCCAGGATCGTGCCCAGGCCGCCGAGGGCCAGGCCGAGGAACCACATGTCGGCGCCGACCTCGGGCGAGTTGACGGCATTGCTCAGCGGCGCGTAGGCGAACCAGCCGAAGGAGGCAGCGCCGCCGGGGGTGAAGAAGCCGAGGGCCACGATAATTCCGCCGAAGAGGAACAGCCAGTAGCCGAGCATGTTCAGGCGCGGGAAGGCAACGTCAGGCGCACCGATCTGAAGAGGCATGATCACGTTGGTGAAGCCGACGAACAGCGGCGTCGCAAAGAGGAACAGCATGATCGTGCCGTGCATGGTGAACATCTGGTTGTACTGCTCGAGTGACATGAACTGCATGCCCGGGGCGGCGAGCTCAGCGCGAATGGCCAGGGCCATGGCACCGGCCACGAAGAACCAGATGGTGGAAGTGACCAGGTACATGTAGCCAATGGTCTTGTGGTCGGTGGAGGTGATCCACGCGACGACTGCAGCACCGGGGCTGCGCTTCTTGGCCGGAGCCTGAACCGGCGCAGTGGTGCTGATCGGATCGTTAAGAAGTGTCACAGTGTCCGCTCCCCTGGGATAGCACCTTCATTGGTCGTGCGACCGGTATCGAGTAAGCCGGTGTTGCCGCGAGCCTTGAGTGATTCGACGAACGCATCGAACTCGGGGCGCTCGACCACCTTGACGTTGAAGAGCATCCCGGAGTGGTACGTGCCGCAGAGCTCGGTGCACTTGCCGGCGAAGGTGCCGAGCTTGTTGGGCGTGAGCTCGAAGACATTGGTCTTGCCCGGGATGACGTCCATCTTGAACAGGAACGCAGGCACCCAGAACGAGTGAATGACATCAGGAGAGGTGAGCTCGAAGCGCACCTTCTCGTTGATGGGAAGGACGAGGGTGGGGACGTAGTCGGGAGTACCGGACTCGAAGACCTGCTCGTCGATGTAATTGAAGCCCCAGCTCCACTTCCAGCCGACGACGTTGACAGTCTGCTTCTGGTCATTCTCCACGGTGAGGATCTCGGACTGATCCTTCGCGGTGAACCAGAAGAGACCGAGGATCATGACCAGCGGAACGATCGTGTAGAGAACCTCGATCGGCAGGTTGTACTTGGTCTGCTCGGGAACGTCGCTATTGCGACGACGGCGGTAGGCGAAGACCGCCCACAGGATGAGGATCAGCGTGACGGCACCCACGGCCCACGCAGCGATCCAGGATCCCTGCCAGAGGTTCTGGATGATGGGGGCTTCTGCGGTTGCCGGAGTCGGCAGGTCGAAGAAGAACGCCTCGTTCGCGGTGCAGCCGGAGGCCAGGAGAGCAACGGTGGTCGCCCCCAGCACCAGGGCACCTGCGCGCACGGCGCGGCGCTTGCCGGACACGTCACCGAGGTGACGGGAATTACTGAGGGCCACGGATCGCCTTTCCCTTCTACGGACGTTCGGGAGACTAGCGCACCTCCTCTAAGGATGCCTGGCCGGGCCACGGGGAATTCGGGGCATGTCGGGCATGTCACAGTTAGCGTGTGACCGTGAGCCCGACCGCCCTGCCCCACCCCCCGGAGGGGTACCTCGATGCCCTCGGCGGCTCGCCATTGCTCCCCGCTGCCGCCCGTGCCCTGGCGGCAGCGGCGGATACTGCCTGGGCTGACCCCGCCCGACTGCACCATCTCGGTCGGACAGCCGGGCTGGTGCTCGATGCCTCACGCGAATCAATCGCCGGCTGGCTGGGAGTACGCCCGGCCCAGGTACACCTAACCTCCAGCGTTCAGGCCGCCTTGCACTTCGGCCTGGATGGATTGCTTGCCTCACGTCCGCAGGGCGCTCTCGCCCTCTCAGCGGTCGAATCCCTGACCCTGCTCGAGGCGGCAGATGCCAGCGGCCGGGCCGTGGAGATCCTGCCGGTCGACCCCCAGGGCCGCCTTCTCCTCGACTCCGTGCCGGCTGAGCACGACTGGGCGTTGGACTGCCTGCAGGCGGCCAATGCAGAGGTGGGCACCGTGCAGCCAGTAGCGGAGCTAGCCGCCCTGCTCTCCGGCTCAGGTACCTCGATTCTCATGGACGCCACCGGCTGCCTGGGTCGCATGTCGTTGCAGCCGGGTGCGAGTGCACTCGCCGGATCTGCCCGCGACTGGGGCGGGCCGGCCGGACTGGGGATCCTCGTGATCGGCGAGGGAGTGGCCTGGACTCCCCCTCGCGGCAGTCAACGAGGCTGGCTCGGCGGATTCCCCGATATCCCGGCCGCCGCCGCGGCAGGGATCGCAGCCGAGACGCTCGCCGCCGAATGGCGAGCGGAAGCGGTGCGCGCACACGCGGCCATCGCTCGCATCCGCGAATCGATCGCCGCCGGCATCCCCGAGGTCGAGATCGTCGGTGATCCGGTGGATCGGCTGCCGCATGTGCTCACCTTCTCGGCGCTCTACTGCTCCGGTGAGGTACTCGTGTCCGAGCTCGATCGCCGCGGGTTCTCGGTGGCGAGCGGCTCTGCCTGCTCGAGCGACACCGAGCGCCCCAGTCATGTGCTCGCCGCACTGGGCGCGCTGACCGGAGGAAACGTTCGCATCTCACTGCCCTTCGGATTCACCGAAGACACTGTCGACAGCTTCCTCAGTGAGCTTCCCGAAGTTGTGGCGAGAGTGCGTGCCGATGTCGGACTCTGAGATTAATTCTCCCGCTGCAGGGGCTGACTCCGGCACGTCGTGGCCCTCCACGGAGCTCTGGATCGATGAGCGTGGTCACCGATGCCCGGCGCCGGTGATCGCGCTCGCACGTGCTGCGCGAGCGGCTTCGGATGAGATTCTCATCGTGGTTCTCGCCGATGACCCTGCTGCGGAGTTCGACATACCTGCGTGGTGCCGGATGACCGGGAATGAGCTAGTCGACAGTCACGCGGATCACCCGGGCACTGCCTATCTCGTGCGCATCAACGTTCACTGAGCACGGGCGGCCGTTCCAGCGCACTCGCGAGCACGTCGAGGTACGCATCGCGGCGAATCTCGATCGCGCCCATCGTCATCAGATGATCGGTAGCCCACTGCACGTCGAGAAGTCGTCCGCCACCGACAGACAGCGCATCCACGAGCCCGACGAGCGCCGCTTTCGAGGCATCCCGCTCGCGATGGAACATCGACTCGCCTGCGAAGAGACCGCCCACCTCGATGCCGTAGAGACCGCCGACGAGTTGTCCCTCGGCGTTCCATGCCTCGACTGAATGCGCCCAGCCGAGTTCATGCAGAGTGCAGTAGGTCTCGATGAATTCCTCGGTGATCCAGCCGTGCTCGCGCGGGATCTCGGCGCAGGCGCGCATGACAGCCGCGAAGTCGCGATCGATCGTGATCTCGAATCGACGCAATGACGCGCGGAGTGACTTCGTGACGCGCAGCGCATCGAGCGGGAGGATGCCGCGCGGATCCGGACTCCACCAGCCGAGCAGATCGGGCTCGAGGTGCATTGGGAAGAGCCCGCGTCGATATGCCTGCAGCACGGTGCCGGGCTCGAGATCAGCGCCGACTCCGACGACATCCTCGAATTCCTCTGCCTCGCGCGGGTCAGGCAAGTCCCAGACCGAGGGGCCGGGCTCGCGAGGTGACATGAGCTACGGGCGCGGGCAGCTGACGTGCGCAGCAACCTCAGCCGCAGCGGCATCGCCGTAGGTCTTGGCCATGCGCTCGAGGAAGTGCTTCTGCGCGAGCTCGTACTCCTGCGTGCCAACTGTCTCGATGACGTAGGTAG
>JBPCSY010000112.1:0-2597 GCA_051006695.1 Candidatus Nanopelagicales bacterium | reverse complement strand
GTTGAGAGGAATCAGTGCTAGGCATGACCAGGCCGATGACATTGATGCCCTCGCTCGCGAGCATGCTAGACAGGAACGTGCCGTCCTGGCCGGATGCGCCCGTGATGAGAGCAGTTGTCATAAGGCGTTGCAGTTCCTTAGAACTGGCCTTCCTTTGCACCCTCGAGACGCGCGACATCTGCGTCGACCATGATGCGGGCGAGCTCCGGCGGATGAACCTTTGCTTCCCAGCCGAGCTTGGCCTTGGCCTTGCCGGCGTCGCCGATGAGTTCGTCGACCTCGGTGGGGCGCAGGAACTTGGGATCGAACTTGACGTACTTCTCCCACTCCAGGCCGGCGTGCTCGAAGGCGAGGGTGAGGAAGTCCTTGATCGTGTAGGCGGTGCCGGTGGCGAGCACGAAGTCATCGGGCTCATCGGCCTGCAGCATGCGCCACATGCCATCGGTGTACTCGGGTGCGTAGCCCCAGTCGCGAATCGAGTCGAGGTTGCCCATCCAGAGCTCGCTCTGGTTGCCCTTGACAATGTTGGCGACAGCCAGGGTGATCTTGCGGGTCACGAAAGTCTCGCCACGTCGCGGTGATTCATGGTTGAAGAGCTGGCCGTTGACCGCGAACATGTCGTAGGCCTCGCGGTAGTTCTTGGTGATCCAGTAGCTGTAGACCTTCGCGGCGCCGTAGGGGCTGCGCGGGTAGAACGGGGTCTCCTCGTTCTGCGGGGGCGGGCTCGCACCGAACATCTCGGAGGTCGAGGCCTGGTAGAAGCGGATGCTCGTGTCGGTGGTGCGGATCGCCTCGAGCAGGTTCAGGGTGCTCACGCCCGTGGCCTCGGCGGTGTACAGCGGCTCGTCGAAACTCACGCGCACGTGCGACTGCGCCGCCAGGTTGTAGACCTCGTGGGGCTGCAGTTCGCGAATGAGTTGCTGCATGCGAGCGGCATCAGTGACATCGCCGTAGTGCAGATGGAGGTTCTTGCCCGGGATGTGCTCATCGTGATGCAGGTGATCGATACGGCTGCGGTTGAAGGTGGAGGAGCGGCGCACGAGGCCGTGGACCTCGTAGCCCTTCTCAAGCAGCTGGCCAGCCATGTACGAGCCGTCCTGACCGGTGACACCGGTGATGAAGGCGCGCTTCGTCTCCGCCACTTTTCCTCCAGAATCCGCGATCCACGGCTCTTTACGCCTGTGGATAACTGCGAGTGAAGCCTATCGTCCCCTCGCCCTACACTCGGGAGCGTGAGCAGCGTCGCGGCAGTAATCCCGGTCTACCGACCGGAGGAGTCAGCCCTGCTCGCCCTGCTCGACACCCTGAATGCTGCCGGCATCCCGGTGCTGATCACCGACGATGCGAGCCCGTGCACCTCTGACCACGTGCTTCGGGCAGTGGTTGATCGCGGGGTTCCGGTTGTTCGGCACCCGCGGAATACCGGTATAGCCCGCGGCCTGAACGAAGGCCTGGCCTTCGCTCGGGAGCAGGGGGCCACGTGGCTGCTGACCGTGGATCAGGACTCTTCCTTGCCCTCGGGGTATGTGGAGGCCTTGCTCGCGGCTTCGCCGGCCGAATCGGGGCTCTGGAGCGATCCTTCGGCGATTCGACCCGGAGTCATCGGGGCCGGCGTGATCGGCGATTCCAGCGGCGATCTGGGCTATCCGACCCACTCTGAACAGGGGTTTTCGGTCACCGAGGAGGTTTTCCAGACCGGGTCGCTGTGGTCGGTAGTGGCCCTGACCGAGGTCGGCGGCTTCGATGAGCGCCTGGGCATCGACGGGGTCGACTCCGGTGCCTGCCTGGCCCTGCGCAAGGCCGGCTACTCGGTGATCGTGGCTCCCGATGTGCGCCTGGCCCACACCCTGGGCTCCCAGGCTCGTTCAGTTCGGATCCTCGGCCGCGAGGTCGTCTCGACCGGGCACTCCCCCGAGCGCCGCGAGTCGATGGTGCGCAATCGCCTGCGACTAGCCCCAGCCGAGTTCACCGAGTCGCCCACCCACGCCTTCCGCACCCTGCGCCGCCTGGCGATGAATACCGCCCTGGCCGTCACTGTCGAGGAAGATCGCTGGGCCAAGGCCAAGGGAAGCGTTCGAGGTCTCTTCCCCCGCGGCAGTCGGTAACGTTCGGCCAATGAAGGGGATCATCCTCGCCGGGGGAACCGGCAGTCGTCTGTGGCCGATCACTAAGGGCGTCAGCAAGCAGCTGCTGCCCGTCTACGACAAGCCGATGATTCACTACCCGCTTGAGACTCTCATGAGCGCCGGGTTGCGCGAGATCCTGATCATCACGACTCCTGACGATTCCGAATCGTTCTCTCGGCTGCTCGGTGATGGCTCGTCATGGGGAATGACACTTCAGTACGCGGTTCAGCCGAAGCCCGAAGGGCTTGCACAGGCGTTCATCATCGCCGAGGAATTCCTCGACGGTGATCAGGCAGCGCTGATCCTCGGCGACAACATGTTCTATGGCCCCTCAATGGGCAAGCAGCTCTCAGCTCTCACGAATCAGGATGGCGCTCATGTGTTCGCCTACGTGGTCGCGACTCCGAGCGAGTACGGCGTCGTGGAGTTCGATGACTCTGGCGTCGTGCTGTCGATCGAGGAGAAGCCGGC
>JBPCSY010000111.1:0-2857 GCA_051006695.1 Candidatus Nanopelagicales bacterium | reverse complement strand
CTACTAAGCAGCACTCACTCATTGACTGGGGCGTCCTCTTCGGAGGGCGCCCCAGTGTTTTGCACCTCAGGCTCCGGGGCCTGAGAGATTCATGAACTAGGGGAATTCCCAGGCGCTGTAGGCGCAGGCAATCACGGCCTGGGATGTATGCCTCTCGATTCCTAGCCTTAAGAGAAGAGAATTCGAGCGCTTGTCATAGTCACTGCCGCCACCGCATCAACGATTGTCGCCGTAGCTCCGGGAGCTCTCGCTGCCGTTAGCCCTGGCACCATTTACGTTCGTTGTACCGCCGGAACGGTCGAAGCTAGAACTGCTGATGCAGGTGGAGGCTCTGTCGTCTCATCGATTTCTTGGACCTCGGCGAGTGAATCGCTGACAATCGTGAATGAAGAAACGTCCACGCTCTTCTACTCCCTTCCGGCGAACTACACGATTGCCGCCAGTACTTCCGGGAAAATCAATCCTCTCGGTTCGACGTCCACCAACATGAACATGGCATACAGCGGCTGCACCAACGGACTGAACATCACCTTGGTGCCACCTACGGGAGGCGGTGGCGCTGAAACTCCCGAGTCACCCGAACCTCTCGTGCAGCAGTTCGGCATGCCAACATCGGGGACCTGTGATGACGCTGCGCCTGCGATTCTGAACTGGGGCGGCGCTGGCGGTGGCGGCTGGGGCAATTCGTGGGCTCAGTGGGCCAACGGTGGTAAGGGCGGCCCGGTCTGCACGCGCACCCTGGTCTACAGCAATGTCCTCAGCCATTGGATCGTCGGCTAGTCGAACTACGTGCGGAAGGGTCGGTGCTAAGGCATCGGCCCTTCTGTCGTTACGGAGCGAAGGTGCGCTCGACCATGCGGTGAATGAGCTTGAGCCATTCCTGTTCGTCGACCGGCTCCGCAGTGACCTCGTCGATGAGCTTGCCGATCGTGTAGGCCTGGATGAAGACTGCGGCGGCCATCGGGTCGATGTCACTCGTGACCCAGCCCTGGCTCTGGGCTTCACGCACGAGATCGGCGAAGGCGTGAGTGAGTCGCTGCTGCTCGACACCGAGAGCTTCCTTGAAGCGCTCCGACGTGCCGGCATGGCCGAGCGCGCGAGCACGCTCGAATCGAATCGCGGTCATCTCACGTGAATGAGTGATTGCCGTGACCTTCTCCATGTCGGTGAAGAATTCCTCGCGTGTGGTCGCGGTGGCCACCGTGTTCGCGATCAATGCGATGGAGCTATCGACGACGTGGTGAAAGCGGTAGACGAGAGCCGCTTCGATCAGCGAGGGAAAGTCCTCGAAGTGGTGATAGAGGGATCCCTTCGAGATGCCGGACTTCTCGAGCACCATCTCCACGCCGACCTTCTCGGGATTCTCGGAATCCATGAGCTCGACGGTGGTGAGCAGCAGTCGTTCGCGCGTGGGATGCATGGACTTCGTCACTCACTCACTTTATGGGAGCAACATGGGTTCGGCCCATAGGAACGGCGGTTCGTGGCGATAACGTCGGAACGTGAAGTCCTTGCCCCCCGCCGACTACCCCGGTTGCCCGGTCACGGTGCTGGCCGCAGAGGAGTCCGGGCGCACGCTGCGCTCGCCGCGCTGGGGACTGTGGGATTCCTGGATCATGCTGGGCGGCGCCATCGTCCTCGTAGCCATCGTCACCGTCGGGCTTAATGCACTCGATGCGCCACTCGCGGTCATGCTTCTTGTCGGAACACTCGTTCCCTGGGTGGCATTAGCCGGGTGGCCCATCATCGCCACCCGAAGACGCGGCAACGGCCCGGTGATCGATCTCGGAACCAGGCTCACCTGGCGCGATGTCGGCATCGGCCTCGTCGGCGGGGTGATCTCGCTCGCTGTAGCCGCTGCACTCGCTGCACTCTCCACGCTTTTCTTCGGCGAGTTCACGTCGTCGGCGGGCGATGTCGCCGCCGAGCTCACCGAGTCCGCAGGACGACCTGTCGTGGTGCTGTTCGCGTTCATGCTGGCCTTCGGCGCTCCCGTTGTCGAAGAACTCGCCTTCCGTGGCCTGGTGTTCGCCGGGCTGCGCAAGCACGGATTCTCCCCATGGATCACCATCACGCTCTCGGCCCTGGTCTTTGCCCTCTTCCACCTGGAGCCGGCTCGCATCCTGGTGGTCGGGGGAGTCGGACTGGTTCTGGGCTTCCTGCGCTGGCGCACCGGCTCCCTGGGGGCCGGCATCGTGGCTCACGTCGTGAATAACCTCCCTGCTGCAGTCCTTGTCGCAGCAGGGCTGGCGGGATGACACCATAGGCATATGAGCGCAGTAACCCGAGGCAGAGTTCTCGTCGTCGATGACGACGCGGCTCTCTCCGAGATGCTCGGCATCGTCCTGCGCGGCGAGGGCTTCGAGCCCGTGTTCTGCGCCGATGGCGCCCAGGCAGTTCAAGCTTTTCGCGACTCGCGCCCCGACATCGTCCTGCTCGATCTCATGCTCCCGGGCATGGACGGAATCGACATCTGCCGCGCTATCCGCCAGGAGTCCGGCGTGCCGATCGTGATGCTCACTGCGCGTGGAGACACTGTCGACGTCGTGGTCGGCCTCGAGGCCGGTGCCGACGATTACATCGTCAAGCCCTTCAAGCCCAAGGAGCTCGTCGCCCGTATTCGCGCACGCGTTCGCCGTCACGATGACTCCGCCTCCTCGAACCTGGCGATCGGTGATCTCCTGATCGACGTCAATGCCCACACCGTCACGCGCGGCGGGCTACCTCTCGCACTGACTCCGCTCGAGTTCGACCTCCTTGTCTGCCTGGCCAAGAAGCCCGGTCAGGTGTTCACTCGCGAGGTGCTGCTGCAGGAGGTGTGGGGCTACCGTCATGCCGCTGACACGCGCCTGGTGAA
>JBPCSY010000110.1:0-7925 GCA_051006695.1 Candidatus Nanopelagicales bacterium | reverse complement strand
GCACCACATTCCCTCATGTGCACTTGATCACACGGAAGCGTTTGCACGAGATTTCCAGACGACATAGGCACCTGTGAGGAGGATGCTTAGCCGATCAGCGCCCGCCGAGATGGCGGGCCGGAATCGCAACGGAGCGAGTGAATGATCCCTGGTCTGGAAAACGCACCCACCAAGAACGCCAAGCTGCTTGCCTGGGTCTCAGAGATGGCCGAGCTCGCGCAGCCCGATCAGATCGTCTGGTGCGACGGCTCGCAGGCCGAGTGGGATCGCCTCACCCAGCAGATGGTCGATGCCGGCACGTTCATCCGCCTGAACCCGGAGATCCGCCCGAACTCCTTCCTTGCTCGCTCGAGCCCGAGTGATGTCGCTCGTGTCGAGGATCGCACGTACATCTGCTCGCAGAAGGCCGAGGATGCAGGCCCCACGAACAACTGGGCCGACCCGGCGGAGATGCGCGGCACTCTCAAGGGCTTGTTCGCCGGATCAATGCGCGGTCGCACGATGTACGTCGTTCCGTTCTCCATGGGCCCACTGGGCTCGCGCATCTCGCAGCTCGGCGTTGAGATCACCGACTCGCCTTACGTCGTGGTCAACATGCGGATCATGACCCGCATGGGCCAGGCGGCACTCGACATCATCGGTGAGAACGGTGACTTCGTTCCTGCTGCGCACACTGTGGGTTACCCGCTCATCGACGAGGCAGGCAATCGTCGTGACGACGTGTCGTGGCCATGCAATGACACCAAGTACATCGTGCACTTCCCCGAGACTCGCGAGATCTGGTCCTATGGCTCCGGTTACGGCGGAAACGCACTCCTGGGCAAGAAGTGCTTCGCACTGCGCATCGCCTCGGCCATGGCACGCGACGAGGGCTGGCTGGCCGAGCACATGCTCATCCTGAAGCTCACCTCGCCGACCAACGACGTTCGGTACATCACCGCAGCCTTCCCGTCGGCATGCGGCAAGACCAACCTCGCGATGCTCGAGCCCACCGTGCCGGGCTGGAAGGTCGAGACCGTCGGCGATGACATCGCCTGGATGCGCTTCGGTGATGACGGCCGCCTGTACGCGATCAACCCGGAGGCAGGGTTCTTCGGTGTCGCTCCCGGCACCGGCATGGAGACCAACGCCAATGCCGTCAAGACCCTGTACGCGAACTGCATCTTCACCAATGTCGCTCTGACTGACAATGGCGATGTCTGGTGGGAGGGCTTGACGCCCGAGAAGCCCGCGCACCTGATCGACTGGAAGGGCAATGACTGGACTCCGGCCTCGACCGAGCCGTCCAGCCATCCCAATGCGCGCTTCACTGCACCTGCCGATCAGTGCCCGTCCATCGCCCCGAACTTCGAGGATCCCGCCGGTGTCCCGATCGATGCGATCCTCTTCGGCGGACGTCGCGCCACGAACGTCCCGCTGGTCACTGAGTCCCTCGACTGGCAGCACGGCGTCTTCATGGGCTCCTCGGTGTCGTCGGAGACCACGGCGGCCGCTGTCGGCGCTGTCGGCGAACTTCGTCGTGACCCCTTCGCCATGCTGCCCTTCTGCGGCTACAACATGGCCGACTACTGGGGTCACTGGCTCAAGGTGGGGCAGCAGACATCGGCAGACAAACTGCCGAAGATCTACGCCGTCAACTGGTTCCGCAAGGACGATGAAGGCACCTTCCTCTGGCCGGGCTACGGCGATAACTCGCGCGTTCTCGAGTGGATCATCCGTCGTCTCGAAGGTGAGGCCGCTGCCGTCGACAGCCCGATCGGTCGCATGCCGGTCACCTCTGACCTCAACCTCGACGGCCTGGCGATCAGTGCGGCTCAGCTCGAGCAGCTCTTCGCGGTTAGCCCCGACTCCTGGCTCGCCGAGTGCGATCTCACGGCTGAGTACTTCGCCAAGTTCGGTGAGCACTTGCCGGCAGAGCTCAGCAGCGAGCTCGAGGCACTGCGCGGACGTCTCGCCAGCGCATAAGCGTCACGACAAGCGAAAGGGGCGGCCATCGGCCGCCCCTTTCGCTTGTCGTTGTTGTTCTACGGAGCGAGCGTGGCCACGAGCACTGCCTTGATGCTGTGCATGCGATTCTCGGCCTGCTCGAACACGATGCTGGCCGGTGACTCGAAGACCTCATCGGTGACCTAGACCCCGCCGGTGAGTCCGAACTCGGCCTCGACCTTGCGACCCACGGCCGTATTGGCGTCGTGAAAGGCCGGCAGGCAGTGCATGAACCTCGCATCGTCGCGGCCCGTCAGGGCCATCAGTGCTGCGTCGACACGGTAAGGGGTCAGCAAGGCGACGCGAGTAGCCCACACCTCGGCGGGCTCGCCCATCGATACCCAGACATCGGTGTGCACGAACTGCGCACCTGGGATGCCAATTGCGGGATCGTCGGTGATCGTGATGATCGCACCGCTGTCGGCCGCGCGTGCAGCGGCGAGTGCCTGCACCTCATCGCTGGGCCAGAGCTCCTTCGGCGCGACGATGCGTACGTCGGCGCCCATGATGGCGCCCATGACCAGGAGTGAGTTGCCCATATTGCTGCGGGCATCTCCAATGTACGCATACGAGAGCTGACCCGGTGCCGCATACTCGCGCATGGTCTGAAAATCGGCGAGCATCTGAGTGGGATGCCAGTCGTCGGTCAGGCCGTTGAACACCGGCACGGAGGCGTACTCAGCGAGCTCCTCGACATTGGAGTGCGCGGCGCCTCGGTACTCGATGCCATCGAACATGGTCGAGAGCACGCGAGCAGTGTCGGCCACTGACTCCTTGTGGCCGATCTGGGAGGTACTGGGATCAAGGATGCTGACGTGACCGCCTTGGTCGCGCATGGCGACCTCGAAAGAGATCTTGGTGCGCGTGGAGGTCTTCTCGAAGATCAGCGCCAGCTGCTTTCCCGTCAGGCGCCGGTGCTCGGTGCCCGCAGCACGTGCCGACTTGAGGTCAGCGGCCAGATCAAGAAGGTATTCCAGCTCGGCGCGAGTGAAATCCGACTCCTTGAGGAAGTCGCGTCCGTAAAGCGTCATTACCCAACGCTACAGGAGGGTTTTATCTACGCGATGCCTTGGTTGCTTCGCCGTACCCGGCTACGCGATCCCTTGGTTGCTTCGCCGTACCCGGCTACGCGATCCCCAGCGCGCGGGGACTCACCGCCAGCGCGATGTCGCGCTCGGCCACGCGTAGGCCGTCACCCTTTGCCCGCGGGTAGTTGCGCGAGTCCAGACGTGAGTAGATGCGCTCGCGCTCATCCTCCGAGAGGCCGCCCCAGACTCCATACGGCTCACGGGCACGGACGGCGTAGTCGGCGCACTCCAGGCGCACCGTGCAACCGGCGCACACCTGCTTGGCGGCCCTGTCACGCTTGACCCGCGCCGACCCACGTTCGTTCTGCGGGTGGAAGAAGATCAGTGGATCAACCTCGCGGCAGGAGCCACGCTCCTGCCAGTACCACTGTGCATCGACCGGTACCTGGGCTAAGGGCTGTTGCGGCATGTTCCCCACTCCTTCTGCCGTGTGCGCTCGTCGTTCACGCATCACGCTACGGGCAGCAGTGGACTCGCTCGGAGGGACAAAGGTCCCGACTTCGTGCTGATGGTCCGTTTTACGGAGTGATCTGGGCCACGAGCCGCGACGTCACTGCTCGGCGGGCATCTCCCCGCACTGGGCCTCCACTTGGGCAGCAATCTGCGACCGAACATCGTCCATGTCGACCTCGCGCACCTTCGCGACCAGATCAGCAAGTTGGGCTTCGGGCAGTGCACCCGGATTCGCATAGAGCACCACACCCTCGCGAATAGCCATCAGCGTCGGGATTGAGGTGATGTTGAAGGCGCCGGCCAGCTGCTGCTCGGCCTCGGTATCGACCTTCGCGAAGACGATGTCGGGATTGGCCTCCGAGACCTTCTCGTAGGTCGGCGCGAACTGTCGGCACGGCCCGCACCAGGCGGCCCAGAAGTCAATGAGCACGATCTCATTGCCACTGACCGTGTCGTTGAAGGTTGCCTCGGTGATATCTGTAGTCGCCATGGCTCAAGCATAGGGAGTGCCAGCGAGTCATGCAGGATCGGATCTACACTTCCCGCATGGCCGCTTATCTGATGTCCACCCCGCTCGATGCCCCGTCGATCGAGGGCAGCACGCTGCTCGAGGAGCGCACGGAGTTCAGCATCGACGAGGGTGATCACGAGCGCTTCGCACACTACGTCGAGAAGGCCAAGATCATGGAGAGTGCCGTGACGGGCATTCCCGTCAAGGCCCTATGCGGAAAGACCTGGGTCCCGAATCGGGACCCCTCTCGCTTCCCGATCTGCCCGGAGTGCCAGGACATCCATGCCGGATTGCCTCGTGGTGGCGGCGACAAGGACTCCTGAGTCCAGGGTTATCCCCGATGCTTCCCCTCGGGCGACCGCGATGGGCTTCTGAGAGGATGCTGTCGGAAGGTTTCCATCTAAGGAGAGTCATGTCGCGTCGTCTGCTCGCCCCCGTCCTGACCATCGCTGCTGCGAGCCTGCTGCTCGCCGCGTGCGGCCAGGCATCCACTCCGTCCGCTGCGTCCACGGCCGCTGCCTCGACCGCTGCCTCGGCAGCCGCAGTCGATGAGTGCTCGCCCGCGAACCTGACCACCATCACGGGTGGCCAGCTGACCATCGGCACGGACTCACCGGCTTACCCGCCCTACTTCGTCACCGATGACGCCACCAAGGAGAACGGAGACCCGGCCAGCGGCCAGGGCTTCGAGTCGGCCGTCGCTTATGCGGTCGCCGAGGGTCTGGGCTTCACCAAGGATCAGGTGAAGTGGGAGGTCGTGCCGTTCAACTCCTCGTACGCTCCCGGCGACAAGAACTTCGACTTCGACATCAACCAGATCTCGATCACGCCCGAGCGCGCAGAGGTCGTCGACTTCTCCGATGGCTACTACACCGTGAACCAGGCAGTCGTCGCACTTGCCGACTCTCCGATCGCCGGGGCTACCACGATCGCCGAGCTGCAGAAGGCAAACCTGGGTGCGCAGGTTGGCACCACCTCGGCGACGTTCATCGACGAGGTCGTCATGCCCGAGAACCAGGCTCAGATCTTTAATGACACCAACGATGCCAAGAGCGCGATGCAGGCCGGCCAGATTGACGGACTCGTCGTCGACCTGCCCACCGCGTACTACATCACTGCGGTCGAGATCGAGAACAGCAAGATCGTTGGCCAGTTTGCGGCGCAGGAGGGCGGCGAGCAGTTCGGCCTTCTCTTCGCCAAGGGCAATCCGCTGGTCACCTGCGTGAACAAGGTCCTCGGTGAGCTCAAGGCCTCCGGTGAGCTGCAGGCAATCCAGGATCAGTGGCTCGCAGGCGAGTCCGCTCCGTACATCAAGCAGTAGTTCCAGAGCGGGCGAAGACGCTCGGTAGTCTTCGCCCGTGAACGCTCCTACGCCCGGCACTGAGGTCGCATACGTCGATCCTTCGCGCCGGGCGTTGGTGCGTCAGCGTGCCCGTCGCAACGCCCTGATCGGCATGGGCAGCCTTGTCGGCTTCGTCGTCGTGATCTCGCTGATCGTCTCGCAGACCCCCGGCTGGCCGGTGGTGCAGGAGACTTTCTTCAACGGCGAGGAGTTCGTCAGGACATTCCCGGGCCTCCTCGAGGCCTTCATGCTCAATGTGCGCATCTTCCTGATCGCCGAGCCGCTGATCCTGATCCTCGGCCTGCTGGTCGCACTCGCGCGCACGCTGCAGTCGCCGATCTTTCTTCCCCTGCGGGTTATCGCCACCTTGTATGTCGACATCTTCCGCGGCATTCCGACGATCCTCGTCATCTTCCTGCTCGGCTTCGGCATTCCCGCACTTCGACTGACCGGCTTCCCGAACGGCGCGATCTTCTGGGGCACCACTGCACTGGTGCTCTCATACGGCGCCTATGTCGCCGAGGTCTTCCGCGCAGGCATCGGCTCGGTGCATTCGAGCCAGCGCATGGCCTCGCGATCGCTGGGTCTGAGCTCATGGCAGACGAATCGCTATGTCGTCCTGCCGCAGGCAGTGCGCAATGTCATTCCGCCGCTGCTCAATGATTTCATCTCCCTGCAGAAGGACACCGCGCTCGTCGCGGTGCTCGGCCCGATCGAGGTGCTTCGACAGGCACAGATCGACACCTCCTCCTCCTTCAATTACACGCCGTACGTCGGCGCAGCCCTGATCTTCATCGCGCTCACCATTCCGATGACCCGTTTCGCGGACTGGGTGCAGGAGCGCTCGGCTCGCCGGCGTCGCGCGGGAGGTGGCGCATGAGCGAGTCAAAGCCCGGCTCCATGCTCGATGTCTCCGGAGTCTGGAAGTCCTTCGAAGGGCATCCGGTGCTGCGCGGACTCGATCTCACCATCGGTCATCACCAGGCAGTGGTGCTCATCGGTGCCTCGGGCTCAGGCAAGTCGACTTTGCTGCGGTGCATCAACGGGCTCGTTGTGGTTGATGCCGGTCGCATCGTGCTCGACGGCGAACTCGACATCACCTCATTCGACACCGACATGGATGCCGCACGTCGACGCATCGGCATCGTCTTCCAGTCGTACAACCTCTTCCCGCACATGAGCGTGCTCGACAACGTGGCCCTTGCGCCTCGCAAGGTTCTCGGTCGCTCGAAGGCAGCGAGCATCGATGCGGCGCGCGCTCTTCTCGCTCGATTCGGTCTCGAGTCGAAGGCTGATGAGTATCCCGACCGACTCTCCGGCGGCCAGGCGCAGCGCGTGGCGATCGTGCGAGCCCTGGCAATGGAACCCGAGCTGATGCTCTTCGACGAGATCACCTCGGCCCTGGATCCGCTCCTGGTGGGCGAGGTACTGGAAGCTGTGCGTGAGCTCAAGGAGTCGGGCCTGACCTTGCTGATGGCCACTCATGAGATGGGGTTCGCACGCGAGGTAGCCGACAAGGTGTGCTTCCTCAAGGACGGCATAGTCCTCGAGCAAGGGACGCCCGAGGTCATCTTCAGCGCCCCGCAGCACGAGGAAACCCGCGAATTCCTTGCTCGCGTACTCGGCTAGACGGGTGTCGCACGAAGGGAATTCGGCCTCCCGCCCCTAAAGTCGAGGCGTCACGGGTGCATACGGCACCCCACTCGCATGGAGGTACAACCCATGGCATCGGTAAACGCCGGTCCTTCCGAAGCACAGCTCGAGGCTGGTGCGCTCAATGCCATCGCCCGCAACTGGTGGATCGTCCTGTTCTTCGGCATCATCAGCATCGTCGTCGGCATCTTCTGCGTGATGCAGCCTGAGGACGCAATCGCGATCCTCGCCATCCTGTTCGCCATCTGGCTGCTGGTCACCGGCATCTTCTCGATCGTTCGTGCCTTCGCACACGGTCTTTCGGGTGGCATGCGCGCGCTGTTCATCATCACCGGCGTGCTCTCGCTCATCCTCGGCGCCATCGCCTTCCGCGCTTGGGCGCATAACGACAACATCCTGCTCGCCGCCTGGATCCTCGCCATCTTCATCGGCGTCGGCTTCCTGTTCCGCGGCATGTCGGTGCTCTTCGCCGGCATCGAAGGCAAGGGCCAGCCGGGTCGTGGCTGGAACATCTTCGCCGGCATCGTCATCATCATCGCCGGCCTGATGATCCTGACCGTCCCGACCTCGGTCGTAGCACTCGCCTGGATCGTCGGCATCTGGCTGATCGTGATCGGCGTCTTCGAGATCGTCAGCTCCTTCATCATCAAGGGTGCTGCCAAGTAATACCGCACTTCGGTTGTGGCCTGCGTCGGATTCCGACGCAGGCCACTACTTTTATGTCGTGGCATCCGAGACCTCGCAAACCCTCGACCGCGGCTTGCGCGTGCTCGAGGCACTTGCTGACGCCCCGGAGGGGCTGACGGTCACTGAGCTCGCCACCCAACTCGATATCGGCCGAACTGTCGTGTACCGGCTCGTGGTGACTCTTGAGCAGCACGCATTCCTGCGC
>JBPCSY010000109.1:0-4668 GCA_051006695.1 Candidatus Nanopelagicales bacterium | reverse complement strand
GCTCAGGACATGGGCTTCGTCATCAAGCTGCTCGCCGTGGCCGAGTTGAAGTTCGATCATGCGGGCGTGGCCCAGGGAGTGATTGTCCGCGTGCATCCGGCCATGGTTCCGCGCTCTCACCCCCTGGGAGGTGTCCGCGAGGCCTTCAATGCGGTTTTCGTCGAGGCTGTCTCGGCCGGCGAGATGATGTTCTACGGTCGTGGCGCCGGGGGCGCGCCCACCGCGAGCGCCGTGCTCGGCGATGTGGTCGCTGTTGCGCGCAACAAGGTGGCCGGCGGTCGTGGGCCGGGGGAGAGTATTTACGCGAATCTCCCGACATTGCCGATCGGTGAGGCCCAGACGCGTTATTACGTGAACCTCGAGGTGACCGATCGCCCCGGCGTGCTGGCGTCAATTGCCTCGGCGTTCGCCGATCACGGTGTCAGCATCCAGACTGTGCGCCAGGACGGACACGGCGATGGTGCCCAGTTGATCGTCCGCACCCATCGGGCGACCGATTCTGCGCTGCGCAGCACGGTCGATGCCCTCCGAGAACTGCCGACCATCAAGCGAGTCACCGGAGTTATGCGAGTCGAAGGCGAGGCGGGAGAGTAATGGCGCACCAGTGGCGTGGCCTGATCGAGGAGTACCGCGATCGGCTTCCTGTGTCCGCGGCAACCCCCGTCGTCACCCTCCGCGAAGGTGGCACGCCGCTGGTCTATGCCTGCGTGATCAGCGAGATGACCGGCTGCCATGTCTGGCTGAAGTACGACGGCGCGAACCCCACCGGCTCCTTCAAGGATCGCGGCATGACGATGGCGATCTCGAAGGCCGCGGAGGAGGGCTCGAAGGCCGTCATCTGCGCATCGACCGGCAATACGTCGGCCAGCGCGGCCGCCTACGCGGTGAAGGCAGGCATGAAGTGCGCGGTGCTGGTACCCGAGGGCAAGATCGCCATGGGCAAGCTCGCCCAGGCCATCGTGCACGGAGCCACTCTGCTGCAGGTCAACGGCAACTTCGATGACTGCCTCACCGTCGCTCGCGAACTCGCTGACAGCTATCCCGTCGCCCTGGTCAACAGCGTCAATCCCGTGCGCATCGAAGGGCAGAAGACAGCTAGCTTTGAGATCATCGACCAGCTCGGCAGTGCCCCGGACATTCACTGCCTGCCCGTGGGCAATGCCGGCAACATCACGGCGTACTGGAAGGGCTATCGCGAGTACAAGGACGATCGCATCAGTGATTCCCTCCCGCGCATGTGGGGCTTCCAGGCCGAGGGTGCAGCTCCGCTGGTCAACGGCGCCCCGGTGCGCAACCCCGAGACCATCGCCACCGCCATTCGCATCGGTAACCCGGCATCCTGGGATTACGCCATCGCTGCTCGCGATGACTCCGAGGGGCTGATCGACTCGGTCACCGATGCCGAGATCCTGGCGGCGTACCGACTGCTCGCTTCAAGCGAGGGACTCTTCTGCGAGCCGGCGAGTGCGGCCAGCGTGGCTGGCCTGCTCAAGAAGCATCGCGCAGGTCAGCTCGACCCGGGCCAGACCATCGTCTGCACCCTCACCGGCAATGGGCTCAAGGATCCTCAGTGGGCGCTCGAGGGCGCCGCCGATCCGGTGATCATCGATGTCAACGCCGATTCCGCAGCCCGAGCACTGGGCCTGGAGGCCTGATACCCGTGAGCGGTGTCGTCGGTGCGGGAAGTGATGTCTTTCGTCATGATGCCGTTCGCGTGATCGTGCCTGCCACCAGCGCCAATCTCGGTCCCGGTTTCGATTCAGCGGGTCTTGCGCTCGACCTCGTCGATGAGCTCGTGGCCATGGTCAGCGATGATCCCGGCGTCCTCGTCGAGGTAAGTGGCGAAGGAAGTGACGATCTCCCGCGCGATTCCTCGCATCTGGTCGTGCAGGCCATGGCTCTCGGATTCTCGGCTCTCGGCGCCGCTCCTGAGGGATTCGTGCTGCGCTGCACGAATGTCATCCCGCACGGCCGTGGCCTGGGATCCTCGGCGGCAGCGATCATCGGAGGCCTCGTTCTGGCGCGGGCACTCGTGGTGGACGGCGCCGATCGAATGAGCGACGACGATCTGCTGCAGCTCGCCCTCTCAATGGAGTCACATCCCGACAACATCGCCGCCGCATTGCTCGGCTCGTTCACGATTGCCTGGACCACCGATGAAGGCATTGCCGATGCTGCGCGCATCCAGGTTCATCCCGAACTTCGCGCGGTCGTGGCGATTCCGGCCTTCGAGGTGCCGACTCAGGCAGCGCGTCAGGCTCTTCCGGCACAGGTCGACTACTCCACGGCTGCCTTCAACATCGCCCGGTCAGCACTCCTGGTCCATGCCATGACCGAGGATCCTTCCTCGCTTCTCGAGGCGACTTCGGATCGAATGCACCAGGAGCAGCGGCGCGGCATGTACGCGCCCTCGATGGCTCTCGTCGACTCCCTTCGCTCTCGGGGCATCGCCGCTGCCATCTCCGGAGCCGGCCCCACAGTGATCTCCTTGGTCACCGCCGCCGAGGTCGATTCCGTTCTCGCCATGATCGAGGGGGAGTGGCGTACCTACGCCCTGCCCATCCGCTCGGCCGGGGCCCAGATCACCGACTCCTGAGGTCAAAGTGACCCCACTGGCCCCCACACGTGGGCCCTATGGTTTATGCTCGAAGAGCTCCAGATCTCTACGGCCACTCGCCGACTTCCCTCAAGCGAAGCGCTCAACCGGATTCTTCCGTGGCCGCTGGATGCGTCTTTATCCTCAATTAAAGGAAACTTCGTGACCGAAACATCCACGTCCTCCGCTGGCAAGGCCAAGCGGGGCGGCGACAACGTGTCGTCCATGCTCCTCCCCGAGTTGAAGCAGTTGGCCGGAAGCCTGGGCATCCCCGGCGCGAGCGCGATGCGCAAGGGCGACCTCGTCGCCGCCATCAATGACAAGAAGGGCGCCGGCCGCAGCGCCAAGCGCGACCAGGCGCCGACTGAGAAGGCCTCGACTGACAAGTCGGTCTCGGACAAGGGCACTGCTGATAAGGGGAATGCCGATCAGTCGCGCACCGAGCGGGCCCCCCGCTCCGAGGAGCGTGGCGATCGCAATAACAACGATCGCAGCAGTAATGATCGTGGTGACCGCAACAGCAACGACCGCAACAGCAACGATCGCAGCAGCAACGACCGTGGCGATCGCAATAGCAATGATCGCAATAACAACGATCGCCGCGATCGAAATAACAACAACAACGACCGTGGCAATGACCGCAATAACAACGACCGCGACGGTGACGGCAATCGCCGTCGACGCGGTCGTGATCGCTTCCGTGACCGCCGCGATCGCCCGCGTGGCGGCGACCGTTACGGCGATGTAGATCTCGAGATCAGCGAGAACGACGTGCTGGTACCCGTCGCGGGCATCCTCGACGTACTCGACAGCTACGCCTTCGTGCGCACCAGCGGTTACCTGCCGGGCCCAAATGACGTCTACGTCTCGCTCTCGCTCGTGCGCAAGCACGGCCTGCGCAAGGGTGACGCGATCATCGGCCAGGTGCGCCAGACTGCGCCGACTGAGGGTGGGGGAGATCGACGCGAGAAGTTCAACCCGCTGGTGCGCATCGACAGTGTCAATGGCGCCGACCCCGAGAGCGCGCGCAATCGTGTCGAATTCGGCAAGCTGACCCCGCTTTACCCGCAGGATCGCCTTCGCCTCGAGACCACGCCGGGTAACCTGACCACCCGCGTGATCGACCTCGTCGCACCGATCGGCAAGGGCCAACGCGGACTTATCGTGTCGCCGCCCAAGGCGGGCAAGACCATGGTGCTGCAGTCCATCGCGAACGCGATCGTCACGAATAACCCTGAGGTTCACCTCATGGTCGTGCTCGTCGACGAGCGTCCCGAGGAAGTCACCGACATGCAGCGCTCGGTCAAGGGCGAGGTCATTGCCTCCACCTTCGACCGTCCCGCTGAGGATCACACGATCATCGCGGAACTGTCGATCGAGCGCGCCAAGCGCCTGGTCGAACTCGGTCACGACGTCGTGGTGCTGCTCGACTCCATGACCCGCCTCGGTCGCGCCTACAACCTGGCAGCACCGGCCTCGGGTCGCATCCTGTCCGGTGGCGTCGACTCCACGGCTCTCTACCCGCCGAAGCGCTTCTTCGGCGCAGCGCGCAATATCGAGAATGGCGGCTCGCTGACCATTCTCGCCACAGCGCTGGTCGAGACAGGTTCGCGCATGGACGAGGTCATCTTCGAGGAGTTCAAGGGCACCGGAAACATGGAGCTCAAGCTCGACCGCCGGCTGGCCGACAAGCGTGTCTTCCCTGCCGTTGACGTCGATGCGTCGGGTACCCGCAAGGAAGAACTTCTCATGTCCAACGACGAACTCAAGATCGTCTGGAAGCTGCGTCGTGTGCTCCACGCCCTCGATCAGCAGCAGTCAATCGAGCTCCTGCTCTCCAAGCTGCGCCAGACTCAGAGCAACATGGAGTTCCTCATGGAGGTCCAGAAGACCACTCCGGCAGCCAGTGGCTCCTCTGACGACGAGTAGTGCGTCAGCCATGAGGTGGGGAGTCGTTCTACGGCCCCCTCTCCTCATGGGAAAGCCCGATTTTCCCGATTTCCCCGCGCGGTGCCATACTTGAGATCTCGCGGTTCACGGCACGAGGCCGACCCGCGGGTCGACAAGGAGAA
>JBPCSY010000108.1:0-8295 GCA_051006695.1 Candidatus Nanopelagicales bacterium | reverse complement strand
GACGTAGGCGCGCCATTCGTTGGTGTAGCGCAGCACCGAGTCGCGGCAGGCGTCGTTGAACTTCTCGATGCCCATCGCCTCGATCTGCGCCTTGTCGGTGATGCCGAGCTGGCGCTGCACCTCGAGTTCGGCCGGCAGGCCGTGGGTGTCCCAGCCGAAGCGCCGCTCCACCTTGTAGCCCCGCATGGTGCGGTAGCGCGGAACGATGTCCTTGACGTACCCGGTCAGCAGGTGCCCGTAGTGCGGCAGGCCGTTGGCGAACGGCGGTCCGTCATAGAAGACGTATTCCTGCGCGCCGTCGCGTTGCTCGATGCTGGCGCGGAAGGTGTCGTCGGCGGCCCAGTAGTCCAGAACCTCGCGCTCAAGGGCGGGAAAGTTGGGTGCACCGCCGGACGGCCGCGGGTAGCCGGCCTTGTTCGCCTGGGTCATGGGCGCCCTCCTGTGCCACTGCGGCACGGGGACGACGACGCGCGGTGCGCGAGCGCCGCGGTACCACCCCGCTTACGCACAAACCCTATTAACTAGAGCGCGCGTCGCTCATTACGGCTGTGACGGGCCACCCGTCCGGTTCTAGTAGGCCGCCAGCTAACCGGCCGTTCTTCCGGAGGCTCCCCGGTGATGGCCGGATCAGCGCCGTTGGGCAGTCTACCGGCACATCCCGGCCGCCTGGCAGGCGCGGCACCGCACATGCCGGAGTCGCCGACGCAGGTCACCTACGATGGGCCGAATGGGTGAGCACCGCAGTCCGGCTGAGGTGGCCGCGGCTGCCGAGGGCGGCGGTGTCTTCGGGTGGATCGGCCGCGTGGTGGTGCGGTGGCCTTGGCTGGTCATCGCCGCGTGGATCGCGCTGGCTGCAGCTGTCACCCTCGCTTTTCCTCCGCTGGCGGTGCTAGCCCAAAAAGCGCCCGCCTCCATCCTGCCGCCGAACGCCCCTTCGATGGTCAGTCAGAAGCAAATGGCTGACGCGTTCAGAGAGGCAAGTTCAGACAACATTCTCCTCGTCGTACTGACCAACGAGAAAGGACTCACCTCCACCGACGCAACTGTGTACCGGACCTTGGTCGACAGGCTTCGGGCCGATAAGGAGGGGGTGGCAGCCCTGCAGGATTTCATCTCCACCCCGCCCCTTCGTGAGGTCCTAGCGAGCAAGGATAACAAGGCGTGGCTGTTGCCTGTGAATATTGTCGGCGATGTCGGTACGCCAAAGGCAATCGCGGCGACCAAAAAAGCGATCGCTCTAGTAAACGAAACTGTAAAGGGCACGCAACTCAGGGCGTTCGTCACGGGCCCTGCCGGGACTTTCAACGACATTCAGGACATCGGCGATCACGACCGAATCATCATAGAAGTGGCAACGGTGATCGCTCTGCTCACCATCCTCTTGATCGTCTATCGCAATCCGCTGACAATGATCCTGCCCCTAATCACGATCGCCGTGTCTCTGGCGACAGCTCAGGGCGTCGTCGCTGGCCTTGGAACTCTCGGGCTGGGCATCTCTAACCAGACCATTGTCTTGCTCACCGCCATGCTGGCTGGCGCCGGGACCGATTACGCCGTTTTCCTCATCAGCCGATATCACGACTACCTGCGATTGGGCGATTCCTCGGATTCAGCAATCCGAAACGCCCTCGAGTCGGTCGGCAAAGTCATCACCGCATCTGCCGCAACCGTGGCAGTGACTTTTCTAGGCATGATTTTCACAAAACTCACTGTCTTCTCCACCGTGGGAGTAGCTCTCGCTGCGGCGATCGCGGTCGGATGCTTGGGCGCGGTCACCTTCCTTCCTGCGCTGCTCACATTGGCGGGTCGGCGAGGTTGGGCAACGCCGCGAAAAGATCTAACGTCAGGATTTTGGCGACGGTCGGGTATCCGCATCGTTCGCCACCCAGCCATAAACCTCGCTGCCAGTCTTCTGATTCTAGCGATCCTGGCGAGCAGTTCGTTTCTTGCCAAATACAACTATGACGATCGCAAGGCATTGCCGGAGAGCAGTGCGACCATCCAAGGTTATAACGCGATCACGCGCCATTTTGCGCTCAACGCGAGCCTGCCCCAGTACGTCATGGTGAGTTCGCCGCATGATCTACGAACTCCACAAGCTCTGGCAGATCTCGAGCAAATGGCATACCGGATCAGCCAGATTCCCGACATCGACATCGTTCGAGGCATCACGCGGCCCGCAGGAGAGTCGCTACAGCAAGCGCGACTGGCCTGGCAAGCCGGCGAGATAGGTAAGCCCCTTAATCAGGCCGCCGACGTCATCAACGGCAACACCAGCAATCTAAATCTGCTGGTCTACGGCGCCGACCAAGTCGCCAACGCGCTCACCGCGGTGCGTAACCAGATGGGCCCGACGCTAGCAGCAATGAACTCGGTTACGCAGTCGCTGGCGTACCTGCAGAATCAGTACGGCACCGGAAAGTTCCTACCCGGCTTCGATCTGGGGAGCAACCCGCTCAACACCATTCACGGTCTCGGCGGCAGCATGGGCACGAACGTCGGAGACGCTATCTCCTCGGTTGACGGGTCAATCGACCCCGTACTCAATGCGCTCAACGCCAGCCCAGTATGCAACGCCGATCCGGCCTGCGTGGCCTCGCGAGCCCGTCTGCAGCAGATCTCCAACCAACGCAAGAACGGCTCGCTGGAGAACCTCGCCGAGCAGGGCCGCCAACTGGGAGCGATCCCGGGTAGCGCGGTTCCCAGCACCGTTCCGGGCAAGGAGAAGCCCGAACCGAGTCCAACCCTGCTGCCAGCCGAACAGCCGGCCACACCTGCACCTGACGGCTCCTTGAGCGCCCTCCCGAACGGGCCGCCGAGCGCTTCCCCAAGCCCATCGCCGAGCGGAGGCGTGGGCGGTGCGCTGAACTCCATCGGGCAGAACCTTCAGGCGGCCGGCATCAACAACCCCGGTGAGCTACAGACCCAAATCACTGCATTACAGCAGGGCATTACGCTACTGGCCGATGCCAGCCGCAAGGTTGCTCAAGGCGTAGAACTGCTAGTAGGCCAAACCCAGCGACTCGGCGTGGGGCTTGAACAAGCCTCATCATTTCTGTTGTCGATGCGGGCAGAAGCCAATTCTCAGTCCATGGCCGGCTTTTACATTCCGGCCAAGGTCATCAACGGCGAGGAATTCCGTAAGGCTGCTTCAATCTTCATCTCACCGGACGGACGGACCGTTCGATATCTGGTGCAGACCAAACTCAACCCATTCACTGCGGACGCTATGGATCAAGTGGATGCGATCCTCGCAGCAGCAAAAGGTGCCCAGCCCAACACAACTCTTAGCGATGCCGCGGTTTCGATGTCCGGCCTGACCCCCACGTTGCGCGATACTCGTGATTACTATCTACGTGACCTGAGATTCATCGTGATAGCCACCATCTGCGTGGTTCTTGGTATCCTCATTGCTCTGCTTCGCGCTCTAGTGGCACCCTTGTATTTGATAATCTCCGTGGTGGTCTCGTACCTTTCGGCACTCGGGATGGGCGTCTTACTCTTCCAGTACATACTCGGCCAGCAACTCCACTGGAGCGTTCCCGGGCTGACGTTCATCATCCTGGTGGCCGTGGGTGCGGACTACAACCTTCTTTTAATCTCGCGAATCCGTGACGAGTCCCCATACGGAATCAAATCAGGCGTGATCCGGACGGTCAGTTCCACCGGTGGCGTCATCACTGCCGCCGGCCTCATCTTTGCCGCGTCGATGATCGGGCTTCAGTTCTCCTCGATTTCCACCCTTGCCCAGGTGGGGTTCATCATCGCCGCGGGCATCATGCTGGACACCTTCCTCGTGCGCACGATCACCGTGCCAGCCACTGCGGTGCTCGTCGGCAAGAAGAACTGGTGGCCTTCCCGATGGCAGCCGCCAGCGCCGGCCAAGCCGCCGGCCGTGGCGCAGGCCTCCGACTAGCGGCAGATCGCGGAAGCCATGTGGACCACTGTCCTGGTGCTGGCCACCGCCCTGAACCTGGAACCGAATCGGCTGGCTCTTATCGCGCTGATGCTCATCCGTCCACGTCCGATCAGACAGCTACTCGCGTTTCTCACCGGCAGTTTCCTGACGAGTGCGACCGCGGGCTTTCTGATTCTGTTGGCAATCGACCGCGGATCGTGGATATCCACCAATATCAGCGGCGCCAAGATCCAGGTCGGCGTTGGCATTCTGGCGCTCGGAGTCGCAATTCTGTTGGCGCTGAATCTGGTTCCACGGGCGCTGCTCCCCAAGTCGGATGACGACAGCGGCGTGCAGCCAAGCTGGGCCACAATGCTTTCCAAGTACGTCTCCAAGGTCGTGAGCGGGAGCTCACCCTGGTTCGCAGCGGCCCTGGGAGTCGGTCTGGCGATCCCGTCCGTCGACTATCTGGCATTGCTGGTGCTGATCGCCGCTTCCGGTTTACCGCTAGCTGCCCAAGCCGGGGTTCTCATGACATTCCTGACCGTCGCGAACGCGATTCTGCTCATTCCGATTGTCAGCTATTTGATCGACCCGCAACGAACGGCGGCTCTGCTCGAGAATCTCCGAAACTGGGTGCTGTCGCGTCGCCAACGGGACTACGCCGTTCTGCTGGGGTTAATCGGCGTCGTGATGCTCGCGGTGGGGATCCACGGCCTCAAGTGAGGTTTCCGGGCTGCATCTTCTCCGAGAGGCGCTAGGGTGATGCCTCGAAATGACGAGCACCAGTCCTGATCGTTCTGTACGCGGTCGCTTGTATATCGCCGTAGGGTCACTTCTGGCTATTTGGATGGTCGGCCTTATGGCGATCGCCTCAACGGTGATACCGGACCTCTACTGGTTTTCCTACTATTCGATCGGCTACCAGTTGGGGTTCGTTCGCAGAGGACTCGCTGGGCAATTGGTCACCGTGTTCCCAGCCCAAGAGTATTTCAACGCGCTGCGAGTCCTGCGCTGGGTTCCGACCGTCTTCTACGCCGCGGGTCTGGTCGTTCTTGGCTGGGCGGTGGCCGTCAGGTCTGGCTTCTCCGAACGCAAATTGATGATGGCACTACTGGTCCCAGTCCTACCCTTCGGATTCACATTCGCCCTATTCTCAGCCCGGCCTGACCACATCGGCGCGTTCGCACTGATCATCTTCTCGACGATCCTCAGGTTCACCAACAAAGGACGCGTCGCCGCTGTATCCAGTGCCGCTTACGGCGCTCTGACTGCTCTTGTGGCCTTCGCCCACGAAGCAACACCTTTTCTCTCCGGGCTCGGCGCGATCTTGGCGCTCGTCGTTCTCGGCAGGGACCTCCGCGGCAATCTACTGCGATTATGTTGTGCTCTCGCCATTGCGCCGGGGCTCCTGGCATCATCGACAATCGCTCTGTTCGGACGCCGGGGAACCTCAACCGAACTCTGTGCGACCATTCCGCATGGCACCGTGAACTGGCCGGCAACAGGTCACCCGACGGTGGGGCAGATACTCGGCGGGTTCCGCTACGACGTTGATTATCACGACTGGATATGTCGCAATATAGTGCCGCTCTACGATCAGAGTTTCAGTGATGCCTTGCGGTTCGTCGCAAACATCGGCCCTATTCTTCTGCTCGCCGCGACCGCAATCGGGATTCTTTTATTCGCGACCTCAATGCTCGCCATCAGTCACGTCTCGGGAGTACCCCTGAGGCGCTTCTGGCGAGTCGCCCGAACCAGGACGACCTGGATCATTTTCGGCGCCGCCCTGTTCCTCCCCATCTTTATGACCGGAGTGGACTGGATTCGCTGGTGGGTCACCGCGAGCCTCGATGTGGGAGTGGTTTTCCTTCTCTTTGCCAGCAGCCAGCCGGAGGCCCAGATGGTGCCGACTCGACGGACCCGAATCGTTTTCATCGCTGGATCGGCCCTGCTGGCCCTGTTTCCGATCGGCATTCTCCCCGGCTTCGGCGCGCCCGTGCCAATGTAGCTTGCGGCGGCAGGAATCAAGCGAACTCTCCGTTATGGTTGGCGGTCGTGTGGATCACCATCCTCGTACTCGCCATCGCGATGAACTTCGAGCCGTCGAGGCCGGTATGGGTCCCCTTGATGCTGGTGCGCCCGCGCCCGATCCTGCAGTTGTTCGCACTGTTCGCCGGGAGCTTTCTTTCCGGACTGTGCCTCGGCCTACTCGTTCTTTTCGTCTTCCACCAAACCCCCTTCGGCAACAACACGGGCAACGCCGCCCTGATGCAGATCGGCGTCGGGCTGTCCGGATTGCTCATTGCGGCCGTCCTCGTCTCCAACGTGAGTCTGCCCCGACGCAAAAGTGCTCAAGTCGTCGACAGCGCAACAGCCGCCGAGGAATCACAACCCACGGCCATCGACAAGATGTCCGAACGGGCCCGTCGGATCCTCAAGCGGGGCAATTCCCCATGGCTGTCGGCGGCGATCGGTGTCGGGATCGGGGCGCCGTCACTGGAGTACATCGCAGCTCTTGTGGTGATAGCCGCATCCGGTGCCGACAAGCTGGAAGAGATGGCCGCGCTGTTGACGTTCCTGGTTCTAGGCAATGCACTCATCACCGTTCCCCTCATCACTTACCTCTTCGCACCTCAGCGCACCAGGAGGTGGATCGAGAGATTCCACAATTGGCTTCGCGCTCGCGGCCGACGGGAGTTCGCGATGATCCTTGCTGTCATGGGCCTGATTCAGATTGCGATCGGCGTAGTGAGGCTTTGACTCAGGCGGGTCTCACTCAATCACCCCGGTGAGACCGAACTCGGACAACGTCTCGGCGACCAAACTGCGGAGCCGCTCTTTGGAGTTTTCTACGCCGAGCTGATATCCCTCAATGGAAATGGAGATTTTCCCGCCGATCCTGCCCGATACGAGAACGAGCTGCCCGTGTGAGCGTTGCAGTTCGGCCTCGGTGACGTTGGTGTCGAGTCCCCTGATGAACATGTATTCGGCCGGCGTACCGTCTGCCTGGGCGATTTCCGGAGGGAGATCACCGAGGTTCGAGCAGGACACCGGGAGGTCCTCGGAGTAGGCGAACATGAGGTCGGCCACGCCCTTGACCGCTCCCCTCGGAAGCCACGGAATCAACGGGAGAAGATCCATCACTGGGTCTGTCTCCTGCTTCGCTTTCTCACGAGCATCTCTGACGGCCGCACGGGCGTCCGTCAGATCGACGGTGACTTTGTCGGGGTCTACCACGGCGTTGGCGAACGCCATCGCAAGGGCGCGATCATCATCGAGGCTCTCCCTCTGATTGATGGCGATCAGCAGCGTCACTGCGCCATCGGCGGAACGTCGCCTTCCCAGCCGCTCGGCCAATTTTGCCGCAAAGCCCGCGAGAAGCGAATAGCTATTGCCGCCAATGCATTCCGCTCGCGAGTCCCAGTCCTGGGTGTCTACAAACACCACCACTGAAGGAACGCGAACCAGTCGGCCGCCGGAGCCCGCACCCTGAGCCGCGCGCGCACGGGCGAAATCGGCACGCTTGGCGCGGACCATCTTGAAAGCTTTGACTGCCGTCCTGGCCGTCAACGGCAAATCCCTGACAATCTGGCGGACGTCGGCGATCAAGGCCTTTGATGGAGTCCGCGCTCCTGGAGCGTCGTACCCGGTGTTGCGCTCCATACCGCTGACGGCCTCGAAAATCGCCATCATGCCGCCTACGCCGTCCCCGATGACGTGTGACGCGATGACGCAAACACCGGTGGTGCCGTCATCGAACGCCTGAACAGCCACATAGCAGGCGGGTCCGCGCTCCGGGTCGATCGGAAGATCACCCAACTCGTCCACCCAATTGAGCAGTTCCCTTCGAGGCCGCACCGTCTGACCGATCTGCAACGGCGTGAGTCCGGGTGGCTGCACCCACCTCGGCCGACCGACGGGCAGCCGGGACCGCTCAATCAGCCTGCCGGCCAGGGATGCGCAGAAGTTCCGGTGAAACCGGTTGAGACCGTCGTGGTCTATTGGATGCTCGTAAATCCACACGCACTGCACGAGTTGGTTGCGCCCGGTGGCGCGCAATAGCTCGAGGGCAGTCTGGTCTAGGAATGCCAGCCGATGCTCAGAGGACCCGCCGCGTGGGGACGTCATGCGGTCACCTTCGGGATCAGAGGGGAGGTCATCTCGTCGGCACGACCCTCGGTAGCGCGCAGAATCGCCATCTTCATCAGGTCCACATACTGCGCCACGGACTCGCGCGCCTCGGCATTGTTCGGATAGGCCACGGTGATCGTTGTACCGGACTCACGGCGATTGACCCACATGCCGACCTGATTGGCGGCTCCGAGATCGGTGTACAGACATCCGTTCTGGGTCTGCCACTGCCCCATCACCACCGGGTTCAACGGCGGCAGTCC
>JBPCSY010000107.1:0-2545 GCA_051006695.1 Candidatus Nanopelagicales bacterium | reverse complement strand
TCGCGGTGGCGTGCTGGTGCTCAGCGGAGCAGGCCTGTCGACGGAATCCGGCATCCCCGACTACCGCGGGCCTGACGGGGCCTACTCGCGCAATCACACGCCGATCACCTACCAGCTCTTCCGCGATGACCCGCGCGGACGCCATCGTTACTGGGCACGCAGTTACATCGGCTGGCCGCTCATGCGCGAGAAGCAGCCCAATGCCGGGCATCTGTCGATTGCAGCCCTGGAGAATTCGGGCCTTGTTGCGGGGGTCATCACCCAGAACGTCGACTCCTTGCATCACAAGGCGGGCAGTTCATCGGTTATTGACTTGCACGGCCGGCTCGACACGGTGATGTGCATGGCATGCGGATTGCGAGGTTCGCGCGATGCACTTCAATCGCGGATCTCGTCGCTCAATACAGATTGGGAAGGCGTGGCGACGTCCTTCAACCCCGATGGCGACGTAGAGATCGCGGATTCCGCGGTCGACTCCTTCGTGATGGTCGACTGCTCGTCATGCGGCGGCTCACTGAAGCCGGATGTCGTGTACTTCGGTGAGAGCGTGCCGCCTGGGAGGGTGGCTGACTCCTACGCGCTGGTTGATTCGGCTTCGGCGCTATTGGTACTTGGGTCGTCACTGCATGTGTACTCGGGCCGTCGCTTCGTGACGCATGCACACAAGCTCGGCCTGCCCATCGTGATCATCAATCAGGGTGAGACCAAGGCCGATGCTCTTGCGACAGTGCGCATTGATGCTCCACTTGGCGCGACGCTTTCGGAGCTGAGTTCGCTGAGATCAACTTCTGTCGTCTGAGCCGCGCTAGACCGCAATGCGGCTGTTCGGAAATGCCTTGCGCATCAGCCAGTCAATCAGCATGAGCACGTAGCCCAGGATGATCGCGAAGATGATGATCTGCAGCACGAACATCAGCACCGATGTCATGCCCTGGGAGTTGACGTCCAGGAAGTCGTAGGGGTAGGCGCCAATAACCGAACCACGGATGAGTGCATAGGCGAGCCAGAGAATCGGCAGGATCAACGAGGCGAAGATCGTGCTCGAGGTGATCCAGCCGCGCGGGCCGGCGATCACGAACACGACGAAGACCAGGATCGGGCCCCAGGTGTGCTGAATGCCGTTGGCCCAGAAATCCCAGCCCTCATGACCACCGGTGTTCAGCAGCACGTTGTAGACGATGCCCGTGACGATCATCATCACGATCGCGTCGAGGCGAAGAACACGGAACAACGAACTTGTGCGATCCGGATTGATCGCGAGCATGGTGAAGATGACCGCAGCGAGGAGATTGCTCCAGATCGTGAAGTAGCTGAAGTGATCGATCTCGCGCCCGAGGAGACCCGCCATGCCCAGTGGGTTATCGCCATACAACCCCGGCTCGGTCGTATTCGCCGGGTAGTAGTCGAAGGCATTAAGGATCGCCGACAGGATCTGCCCGATCCAGAGCACTGCAGCCGTGATGGCAAAGAGCACGCGTGCGGTCATGGCGACACGCTAGACCTCAGCCACGGGCTGCGAAGGAGATTCCCCGGTGTCAGGCGCTCGAACCGCCATCGAGTCGCGCCTGAGCCTCGAGGGCCCTCGCAAGGGCGGCCTCCAAGTTCTTCTGGGCTCGGTCATAGGCGGTGAAGTCCTGCACCCGCAGGGCGTCCTGGCCTGCCTGGAACGCAGCATCGGCCGCTGCCAGGGCCCTGGCCAGATCAGCCGCCGGATCCGCGGTCGTCGGCCCCTCGGGCTCCGGCGTGACGGTAGGTGTTGGCGTCGGGTTCGTGCCTGGATCCGCATCGGGATCCTGATTGTCACCCGGCTGAGCTTCGGGGGTCGGGATCGCACCGATGTTGAAGACCTTCGCGAGGGCTACATCGAGGGTGTCCTCGAGCGCGACATTCGAGCCGTAGCCGACGAGCACCTTCCGCAGCAGCGGATAGCCGTCGGTGGCGGCACGGATGTATACGGGCTCGACGTAGAGCAGGCCGTCATTGAATGGGAGCGAGAGCAGGTTGCCCAGTTCGACCTCGGAGCCGCCGCGACGCAGGAGCGAGAGCTGCGAGCTGACCGTCGGGTCCGACTCGAAGTTGTTCTGCACTTGCTGCGGGCCGGGAATTGTGGTGTTACTCGGCAACTGCAGTACCTGCATCTGACCGTACTTCTCCCCCGGATCGGAGTTCACCTGCATGAAGGCGGCGAGAGTCTGACGACGTTGAGGCGCGAATGCCGTGGTCAGTGAGAACGCCGGCTTGGTGTCGCCGGGCATCTGAAGGGTCAGGTAATACGGCGGCTGGAAAACCTGCGCCGGGTTCAGGGTCGGATCAAAGGGCACGATCCAGACGTCAGTGCCGTTGTAGAACGTGGCCGCATCAGTCACGTGATAGCGGCTCATGATCGTGCGCTGCACCTTGAAGATGTCCTGCGGGTAGCGCACGTGCTCGAGTAGCGACGGTGACATCTGGTCGATCGGGGTCACGATGTCGGGGAAGGCCTTCATCCAGGTCTGGAGAACCGGATCCTGCTTATCCCACTGGTACAGGGTCACTGTGCCGTCAT
>JBPCSY010000106.1:0-11777 GCA_051006695.1 Candidatus Nanopelagicales bacterium | reverse complement strand
TCGTGACCCTGCGCAGGCTCAACCGCGAGGGTGCCGTCGGCGAGGTCTTCCAGTACGACAGCTTCGTCGGCGGGTATTCGCGGCCTTGTGACTACTGGCACTCCGATGCCGCGGTGTCCGGTGGGGCCATCTTCGACTGGGGATCCCACTTCCTTGATCAGATCTTGAACGTGTTCGACAAGCCAATCGACTACGTCACGGGTGTCAATCACAAGCGTCACTGGACTCATGTCACGAACGCCGATCATGCTGTCGTGACCGTGATGTTCACTGACGGCACTCATGCCTCGTTCACGCACTCTGACCTCTCCGCTGCTCGCCGGCCCAAGTTCCAGGTGCTCGGCACGGCCGGCGCAATCATCGGCGAATGGGATGAGTCGGCAGCACCCGCTGTGGCCGACCTGCCCGCACGAATATTCCTCTACGACATCGATGGCAATGCCACCGAAGTCGATCTCGATGCAGTGACCCCGTACGAGTTTCACTCCGATTTCGAGGCATTCATCTCCCGAGGAGTTCCGATGCAGGTGAGCTCAGCATCCTCGCGCAATGTTGTCGCGATCATGGAGGCCGCCGAGAGGTCAGCTCTCGAACGCGGACGTCCGGTCGAACCGAACATCGGCTAATGAGCGTTTCCGTTCCGCCGGACGTCAACTGGGGCCTTCTCGGCGCAGGCTGGCTTGCCCAGGCGGCAACGGCGGAGGCGATTCATCAGGCAGCGGGGGCTCGGCTTCAGGCTGCGGGGGCTCGCGACCTGGCTAGGGCCGAGCTCACGGGAGCGGCGAAGTGCTTCGACAACTACCAGGCCGTGATCGATGACGACAGTGTCGATGCTGTCTACATCTGCCTCTCCAACGAGGCCCACCTGCCGTGGATCCGCGCCAGCATCGCAGCCGGCAAGCACGTGCTGTGCGAGAAGCCCCTCGTGCTCACCGAAGAAGATGCATCCTCCGCATTCGCATTGGCGGCTGAGGCGGGAAAGATTCTCGTCGAGGGTGTCTGGTCACGCTGGCATCCACGGATGCGACGAATCGTCGAATTGACCCGTTCAGGGGCACTCGGCGACATCACGGGTTTTCAGGGGGCATTCACCTTTGATGAGGTGACTGCCGGCAACTACCGACTCAGCTCGGCGCATGGTGGTGGAGCCCTGTACGACGTGGGCATCTATCCATTGCATGCACTCTTTGCCCTGCTCGACGACATCGATGACCTCGACATCGTGGAGCTTCATCGCACCAGGCTCGATAAGGGAATCGACCTCACCACTGAAGCCACACTGAGTTGGGGAGAGGGCACCTCGGCCTCGATGCTCGGATCATTCGTCCTGCCGGAATCCCAGCAACTGAATATCACCGGCACTCACGGCCGGTTGCGAGTTGCGGACAATGAGGCTTTCACCTCGTACAAGAAGCCGACCGAATTGTGGGTGAACAATCACCGAGAGACTTTTCCGGCCGCGAACGCGTACCAGATCATGTTCGAGGAGGTCAGTGCGCGAATCCGTGGTGAGGATGGCTGGCTACTCCCCCCGCGTGACTCCCTGCGCGTGGCACGAGCAGTGGACATGATTCGCACGACACCGTCTGCTGATGAATCACATGGTGAACCGACCGCTCCCACCCCGAGCTGACACATCAGCCCCAGAGCTGCCTAGCGGCTTACGCGCCAGAGGGCGTTGTTGACTCGCTGTCGGCCTCACGCAGTCCGAGGGCCTGGGCCACCGGCACTGCCGTGAGTCCGTAGACGAAGACCGTGACGGCGATGATGACGAAAGCCGCCGGGAGAAGCTTCTCCGCGCCGGGAATCTTCGCCGCGACGAGCGAAGCCCCCAAGCTAGAAGCAGTCGCCGCTGCGACAATTCCGCGCGGGTCCATCCAGCCGATGAATGCGCGCTCCCGCGAGCTCAGACCTGACTTTCGAGTGCACAGGAGTGCGATGAGCGGGCGCATGACGAGGATGAGGATCAGCGCGATGATGATGGTCGGCAGCACGATGCTCGTGACGATCGGGGATGGCACCAGCGCGGCAATGCTGATGAAGAGCACGCCGATGCCGATCGATGCGATGGTGTTGAAGAACGGCTTGACCTGATCGAGGGACGTGTTGAGCCTCTTCGCGAGCCGCGGTGAAGCCACGCCCATCAGGAGCGCAGTGAGCAGACCACTCTCCGATGCGAGGAAGTTCGCGAAGGCACTTGCCACGATCACGGTGCCGATGAGCACCTGCGTGCCGAGAATGTGATTCGGATGCACCAGCTTCTGACCGAGAATCACGATCAGAACTCCGACGGCTGCCACGACGACTGCGACCAGCAGGCTGGCGACAAGGGTGAAGATCGCATCCCACGACGAGTTCGAATTCGTCGCACGCACCACCTGGAAGACGACCACGGCGAAGATCGCTCCCAGCGGATCAAGAGTGGTGCCCTCCCAGAGCAGGATGCCTCGCACGCGCGGCTTGAGTCGAACGAGATCAAGGATCGGGGTCACCACTGTCGGCCCCGAGACGATCAGGATCGCGCCGAGCAGGAAGGCCAATGGCCATGCGAGATCGAGGAGGAAGTGCGTGGCCACGGATCCGGCGACGAACGTCAGTGCACCACCGATCCAGATCAGTCGCTTCACCACACGCTTGTCGGACCCCTGCAAGCTGATATCGCCGAGTTCCATTCCGCCCTGGAACAGGATCAGTGCGACCATGAGGTCGACGGCAACTGGGAAGGCCGACCCAAGGATCTCGTCCATTCTCAGGCCTGGCGCGGCGAGACCGAAAAGGAAACCGACGGGCAGCAGGAGGACGAGAGCAGGGATCCGCAAGAGCGGCGCAATCACCTGGCACGCCATGGCCAAGCCGAAGACCAATGCTGCAGCCAGCATCATGTCGGTCGGGGACACCTGGGTCATAGGGAGCATTGTTCCGCCTGCGGTGCCGTTCGTGGACAGGCCTCTCCCCTCTCAGGGATTTCGTGTCGCGCGACGGGAATCGCAGCCCTCAAGCCAGTCCCGTTTTCCCTGGGAAGAAGTCACTCTCCGCCCTGGGCACTTGCGCCCTGTCTACCGCGGCCCTGCAGGCTGCCTCATCCGCTGACGCGCAGATCCCGGAGACACTGCCCGACGAGGGTTGCACCACTAATTTGTGCGCCACTAGGCAATGATGAGCCCATGAAGGAGGGCTCAGAACGCACATGACGCCCGCTCAGAAACGGATCACTCTCGCAATATCCGTCATCGTCGGCCTGTCCCTGCTCGTCGTGACGGGATTGACCTTTCTCACTGAACCGATGGTCGAGGAGCTCGGACTCTCGGACGATGCCGTCGAACGAGCACTGATTACGCCGACGATCGCGTCTCTCCTGGTGGTCTTCATCGCCGGACGTGCCGGAGACCGATTCGGCCAGCGGCGAACGATTGGAACAGCGGCCGTCGTCTTCACCGCGGGTGCAGCAGTCCTCGCCGTTGCACAGGCGGAGATCGGCGTGATCCTCGGTCTCGCCCTGTGCGGAGTGGGCGCTGTCGTGATTCAGGTCGTGGCACTGAGTTTGCTGCAGCGCACAGCACCTGAGGGCAAGGCGCATGCCTCGGCATTCACCACGTACGGAATGGTCTTCCCGCTCGCCTTTCTGCTCTTACCGATCGGGACAGCATTCCTGCTGGCGCTCGTGAACTGGCGATGGATACCGGTGATCTGGGCTATCGCAGGAATCGTCATCATCGTCACGGCCTTGTCGATACTCGACCGGGGAGAAGAACGCCGGGGCTCGGTCGGCGACTGGATCAGCCCGATCCTCGCGGGCGTGGCGCTGACGGCCGGCACCCAAGTACTGGACGAACTCGGCGAGCGGCCCGCGAACGGCCGAGTGCTCCTCATCGGTGGCGCGCTATGCGCTGGCGCAATCGTGTCCCTCATCGTGGTGATGCGGCGGACGCCTCACCCTGGCTTCTCACTGCGCCCCATCGGGGGCGCGATGCTCAGGCCACTGATGATCGGCGTCGCTCTCCTGACGCTTATCCAGATCCTCACGTATGTCTCAATCTCCATGGAATACCTCTATGAGATGACGCCCCTCCAGGCCTCACTTGCCATCGCACCAGCGCAGCTCGGTGCCATCCTCGGCGCAAAGCTCGTGGCTGCGTGGGCTGTTCGCCGCTGGGGCGTCGAGCGATCCGGCCGCAGTCTCCTGCTTGCCACGGGCGTCGTGATGTTGCTGCTCGTAGTGATGCAGGCGTCCACGCCCGCCTGGTATCTGGTCCTCGTCTCGACCCTGTTCAGCCTGACCGGAATGGCGGCGTTGACGATCCTGAACCTCGACATCATGGGGCGCGCTCCCGCGGACAGCACCGGAGCGGTATCGGCCTTCCGGATGGCAGCGAGCTCTGTCGGCTCCGCCCTGAGCATGGCGGTACTAGGCGTCGTCGTCCTCTCGAGCGTGACGATGTCCGCAGGTGTCTCCGCCGTCGGCGAGGCGGAGCTCACCGGCCTCGCCTCGGGCCTGCGCATAGACGGGGTGCTCGGGTTTGCCATCGCTCTCGTGGGCTGGGTCTTGCTGTCGGCGTCATACAGACGCAATCAGGCCAACTCCACCATCGGCGATTCCCGGGCAGTGAGCTGAGATGCGGGCCCGTTTCCCGATATAGCCTGCGGGGATGAACCCGCCCATCCTTCGTGTCCGAGGCGCTGATCGCACGATCGACACCACCTTGGTGATGGGCGTGATTAATGCGAGTCCTGAGTCCTTCTCCGATGCAGGACGATTCTCGACTCTCGATTCTCAACTCGAGCTTGCGGAGACGCTCATCGCGGCTGGGGCCGACGTTCTCGATGTGGGTGGTCAGTCAGCCATCACCGGGGTGCCGGAGATCGATGCGCATATTGAGATCGAACGAGTCATCCCGATCGTGGAGTGGATTCGCTCGAACTACCCCGCGGTTCTCATGAGCGTCGACACGTACAAGCCGAGAGTCGTCGAGGCCTCCTTGGCCGCAGGAGCGGACATCATCAATGACGTCAGCGGTCTGCGGTACCCGGAGGTGGCCAAGATGTGCGCGCACAGTGGGGCTGCGCTTGTCGTGATGCACACGGCCGCACCGCCAAAGGTCAGGAAGCAGGATGCGAATCTCTACGGAGATATCGGAGTGGAGGTTCGCGACTTTCTGAAGGAGAAAGCCGACGAGGCCGTGGCTCTTGGCATCCCGCGCGAGTCGCTCATCCTCGACCCCGGCCCGGATTTCGCGAAGACTCCTCATCAGACTCTCGCCCTCCTGCGCGAAATAGACGGAGTGCGCGAACTCGGACGACCGCTGCTGCTGGCCCTGTCGCGAAAGGACTTCCTTGGCGCGATTACGGGCCGCTCTCCCCGCGCGCGGGGGGCCGCCACGGATGCCGCGCTGGCTCACTTCGCGGCAGTTCCAGGCGGCATCGCGCGTGTGCACGACGTCGCTGCCGCCGTCGACGTGATTGCCACCATCGAGGCCCTCAATGGGCGGCGTGAGATTCCCGTTGACTACCTTCTGCCGGACGAGATTCGCCATGAGCCACAGTCAACCTGACACGATCGAGCCGTGGTTGACCTCCGCCGCAGATTGGCCGTTGAGCCGAATCCTCGAACTCAAGAATTCGACCCGCATTGCAGTGGTGATTCCCGCACGCGATGAGGAGCGCACGATCGGCGGCGTGGTCGAGTCGATCATGGACGAACTCGACGAGATCATCGATGAGGTCATCGTCATGGACTCACTTTCGCACGATGAGACTGCACGGATTGCCACGGCAGCCGGTGCCCGGGTCCACTCCGTCGCCGACGTACGCCCCGATCTCGGTATTCGTGCGGGCAAGGGCGAGGCGATCTGGAAGTCCCAGTTCGTGACCAACTCCGAGATCACGGCCTTCATTGATGCCGACCTCACGGAGTGGGGTCCGCACTTCGTGCGAGGAGTCATCGGACCACTGCTCGAGGACCAGCACGTTCAACTGTGCCGGGGGTTCTACGACCGCCTGCTCGATACGGGTAGTTCAGTCACGCTCGAAGGCGGTCGCGTAACAGAACTCGTCGCTCGACCCTGGCTGGCATTGTTCCGGCCTGAGCTTTCCGGGATGGTGCAGCCACTTGCCGGGGAGTGGGCGATCCGCGGATCCGTACTTCGCTCACTGTCGATCCCTACCGGGTACGGCGTGGAGATCTCCACCTTGCTCGACGTCCATGCCACGTATGGAATCCGGGCTATTGCCCAGGTCGATCTTGGGCGGCGCGCACATCGTCACCAGAGCATTCATGACCTCGGCGCCATGGCAGTGGAGGTTCTCGCTGCCGCGAATCGGCGCCGGTTCCCATCGGGGGCTACGACGAGCCCACAAGTCGCTGCTCTCGCAGAGGAGCAACCACCTACTGAGGTGCCGCTGAGGTCAATGGATGAAGATCGGCAGTGGGGAGTTCGGATGGTCGTCACCGACGAACGCCCGCCATTCGACACTGTGAGCTAGGAACTTCGGCCACTCTTTCGGACCGTGACGCCTGCGCCGATGTCGAGGAGCATCGCAGGGAGCCGCCTCGGGGATTTGAACCTCGGGCCTAGGCGTCATGCGAGAGCCGTGATTGATTTCGGTCGGGCAGTCTCGAAGTCGAGCAGCATCCCCATGTGGGTGGGCATGACGCTGCAGGCTCTCATGGTCGGCGCAACCAAAAACTGGACTGTGATTGCTCTCACCATCATTCTGGGCGGAGCTCACTTTGTCCTCTGAAATTGACTCGTAAGCACTCGCGCCGGGTGGCGCCCGCAGCACGAAAGTGGCGGCCGATCGGGTGGCTTGGCCTCCACTGTCATGAGTGTGCCGCCGGGACAGTTGAGTGAGCATGAAGAATGCCCATGTGCACTCAAGAAGCCAGCATCATGCCCAGAATCACAATTGTGTTCAGCGGCGGATGAGATATTCGCCGCGGCTAAACTGCTTCACATGAAGACTCCCAAAGTGTTTGTGGTCGCTACGGCCGCCCTGTGCCTGACCTTGGTGGGGCTGAGTTCACCTAGCCCAGCTATAGCCGCTGAAATCGGCACAGGTCGAGCCATAATTCGCATCGATGCCCCAACAGCTACCGTCTCCAAGAATCCCAACGGATCTTTCACTCTTACAATCCCCCGCGGCAGCAAGGGTCAGTTCCTTGGTGAACGACCCGATGCAAATGGTAAAGAGCGACTTCGTGTTGGCAACGTCTCTGCCAAGCAATTGAGCAGCAAGTGGAAGGACTTCAAGTACACCTCTGCCGGTGCAAAAGCCACGATTGCCTGGGACGCGAGTAAGCGTTCATGGAAGGGTGCAAACGTGAGCTTGTCTAGGCCAGTGGTTACTTCCAGTGGAGTTACGTTTGAATTCACGAGTAAGCGAGGCTTGCCCGCGTCCTTGAAGGACGTCACCGTGAATCTCCAGAGGGCGCCCCAAAAGAAGGTTCGGAAGACCTACGACCCCGAGGCAACCGTGAACCTGGCGGGCAACATGAATTTCTTTGCGGGTTTTTACGACGCTGGGAGCGTGGACGTGTACCTCATGGACGGCACTTCCCACTGCTGGTCATATAAGTTCACGGAACAAGGAACCGCAACAATGCCGGATGAGAGCTGCGCCGGGATTCCGCAATGGGGCGGTGTCACGACATGGGGTCCACTGCCTCCAGGATGCGATGGGTGCTTTGATGACCCTTCAGAATCACAGGTAAGCGTCAAAACGAATCTTCAGCCAAGTGGCGAGGCTGCATTCACGTATAGCGCAGTAGTAATCACCATCGATTCCTGGTAGCTCGTTCGGATAGTGCGCATTGAGAGGGCTGAACCCGACGGTTTGGCCCTCTTCGCGGATAGGACCGGCCGGAGCATGCACGAACCTGATCGACCTCAGTGTGCTTCCTGCCGCAATGCGAATAGATCGCCTTCATCCCCACGTGATGTGTTCCGCACGATGGCACACGCTGGCTGACGCCTGATCTGGAAGATCTGCCGCCCTTGTCCAAAGTCATTCTCCGAGCGAATGCGGCAGAGCCCGCATCGAGCTAACTTCAATGCGCAAAACGGAGCGCTCTGGTGAGGAAAATGGAGCCGCCTCGGGTGCCGTGTTTCACGACTTAGTTAACCCCTGTCCCGGGACATCGTTAACCCTTGCCGGATGTCGAAGAATCGGGTCATCGTCGAGGCAGTGCTGGCAGGTCAGTCCCACGGGGCGGTTGCTCGCCAATACGGAATCTCCACCGTCTGGGTCGGCAAGCTCGTCGCCCGATGGCGCACCGGCGGCTGGGACGCAGTCGAGAAGCAATCCACCCGACCCAAGACCAACCCGAAAGCCAGCCCCGAGGACACCATCGCCCGCATCATCGCGCTGCGCCAGCAGCTGACCGAGCAAGGCCTCGACGCCGGCCCCCACAGCATCGCCGCCCCCCTCCTGCGATCTGGGCAGACCTCGCCATCGGTGACCACGATCTGGCGCATCTTGAGCCGGGCCGAACTCATCACGCCCGAGCCACGCAAACGACCCCGCCGCTCCTACCTGCGTTTCGAAGCAGACCTACCCAACGAATGCTGGCAATCCGACTTCACTCACTGGCCACTCGCTACCGGCAAGGACACCGAGATCCTCACCTTCCTCGACGACCACTCCCGATACGTCATCAGCCTCACCGCACACACCACCGTCACCGGCGCCATCGTCCTCGAACGTTTCCGCGCAGCCATCGACACCCACGGCATCCCCGAATCCACGTTGACAGACAACGGAATGGTCTTCACCACCAAACAACGAGGAGGCCGCAACAGCTTCGAACGCGAACTCGTCATCCTCGGCATCACGCAGAAGAACGGGCACCCGAACCACCCCCAGACACAAGGCAAAGTCGAACGGTTCCAGCAGACCCTGAAGAAATGGCTACGAGCACAACCGGCCGCCAACGACCTCGCCGAACTCCAAGCCCAGCTCAACCAGTTCACCGAGCACTACAACCACGCACGCCCGCACAAATCCCTCGACCACCGCACACCCGCCGACGCCTACACCGCCCGAGCCAAAGCAACCCCCACCGGACGAGACGGACACTCGCGCATCCGCCACGACAAAGTCGACAAGACCGGACGCATCACCCTGCGCCACGCCTCACGCATGCACCACATCGGCATCGGCTACGAACACATCGGAACCACAGTCCGAATCCTCGTCCACGACCTACACATCACCATCATCAACGCCGACACCGGCGAAATCATCCGAGACCTACAACTCGACACCAGCCGCGACTACCAGCCACTCGGCAGACCACCCGGACCACCCAAAGGAAGCCCCCAACGCGGCGGCAGAAAACCCCAGACATAAACGAAGTCCCGGGACATCTGTTAACGATGTCCCGGGACTTCACATTGGAGCCGCCTCGGGGATTTGAACCCCGGACCTACGCACTCCTTGGCGGCCTGGCCGTGACTGTACAAGAGAGTATGCCCATGAAAGAAACCCGCCTATTTCGTGTGCCACTGTGCGTCGAAATGCGCGGGAGTGCAATCAACATTGCGGCAGAATCGACCCAGGTGTTGCATCGACCCCTAGAACCCAAGCTCATCGCCGGGGCCTCACCATCGCGTCTCGTTCAGCAATCAGCTCGGCTCACGATGCCGGAGGCTGCACGTATGCGAACTTACCTGGAATCTCAGCCATGATTCGCACAGAGATGGGACTCGTCGGATTGTCGGCGTTAAAGTTCAGCACCCAGTCGGACTGGTTGTTGAAGGTCGTGGCGTTGCTGTTACAGAACATCCATGCACGGAAGTACGTGGTGTTGTTGTTCTCGAACGTGTCTTTGGCGTATGCGGCGATTGGAGTGGTTGCGCTTGTCACCATCGCCCATGACACGCCGTCGCCGGCCTGAAGGGTGCCAAGTGAGTAGAGCGGCGCACCGGTACCTGGGACCGTTCTCGCCACCTTCAATGCGTTGAATGTTGAAACTGGGCTCGGCGTCCAGCCCGAGGAGACGGTGTTCAAGGCCGACTGCCATACGCCCGGCCATGAACTGGCCGCGGTCGGCCCAAGAGCCGGATATGACTGCGAAGTGGAGCTCCCTTGACTGCTGCATGTGGGAGTCGCGTCGCTCTCATACCGCTGGGCATAGACCTCCCCCAACATGTACTTGAAGCTCTTGACCTGCATCTGCGTTTGCGTATCGACGATCGTCTGCCCATCGATCTGGGTGGGAATGGACAGGTAGATGTTGCTGTTCACCTGAGAGTTGATGGTGTCCTGGCTCGTCACGTACGAAGCCGTTTGGGTGTACGGGTACGTCAGACCGGAGACGTTCTTGCCGGAGTACTTGTACGACTCATCCAGCATAGCCGTCGCCATCGCCTGTTGCGTTCCGTAGTAGTCGATGAAGTTGCTGATGCCCGCCACGTCACTCGAGTTCCACCACGGAACCAACTGACCCGTCGACTTTCCGCTCGCGTTGTTGTACATCTGCGCGAGCACACCGGTGGCCACTGTCGATGTGAAGAGCGAGTTCCACTCACCCATCTTTCCGTTGAAGTCCCCGTAGAACGTCGATGCATAGCCGTAGAGACTTGCGTTGTAGTCCGGGTCCGTAGGATCGAGCGCCATTGCCGCCTGGTAACTGTCCCAGTCATTGACAGTGTCGTCGAGCATCGGAGCAAGCGTCTGTTGCAGTTCCGTCAGCTCAGACTGCGCCATCATGTTCAGGAGCTGATTCATGCTCTGCTGGATGCCTGTCAACTGTGTCGAGATGGTCTGCAGGTCAGACTCGATCGTGGAGAGTGCCGAGGCGCTCGGGTTCGGCTGACCGAACATATTTCCGATTGCGTCGCTGGTTCCGGTCTTGATGATCGAACCCATGAGCTGCTGCCCCACCCACGTCACAGCGGATCGGCTCGCCAAGCGATTCTCAAACTTCATCGGAGCCATTCCAGGCACCTTCTTGCCAGCATTGACGGCCTTGGCCAATTTGACGATGCTCGACTTCATGCCCCCGTTCTTGGCCGACCAGGACTTGAAGGCGGTCGGGTTAAAGACTTCGCTGACCATGCTCATCTGGCTGACGCTGGCCCATGTGGGAATTGCGAAGGTGGTTTTGGTGCGGTTCAAGGCAGTCGCGTAGGACTTTCCGGACGTTTTCGCCGCAGCCATGGCGATCGACGTGACTGGCGACACGAACGTCACCTTCAGCCCGCCATCAAAGGTGCCCGGGCCGGCCAAGGCTGGCTTGCCGAGCTTGTTCCATTCCCTGCCTGCAGTCACCTTCGCCGTGAATTTGGCAGGAACGTCCTTCGGCTTGAAGTACGCCACACCCTTGGTGTTCGTGTTGGCCTTCGCCTTGACCTTGCCATCGCTGCCGACGAGCGAAACCGTGACCTTCTTGGCGGGCACTGCGCCGCCCAACGTGACACGCACCGGAACAATCGCAACGGTGGGCGAGAGCGGGACGGCCTCTGACTGCACCGCAGGCGCGGTGGCCGGTGCCGACTTGGCGGGAAGACTGACCGAAAGCGGCTGAGCAGCACCTGCTGGCCACGACACAATGCCCAGACCGAGGATGAGGGCACCTGTACTGGCCAAGGCAATGGAACGACGGATCTTCACGGTTACCTCCAACGCGAACATGAATGGCGAGTGTCCGCCTGCGAGGCAGAGAACAGCACTCCTTGGTCTACGAAAAGCACCGTAGATCGGGATTTGGATCCAACACGTAACTGTCACAGTCGTGACCGTGACCCCGACTGGTAGCAATGAGAGAAGGCCTTGGGAGC
>JBPCSY010000105.1:0-6641 GCA_051006695.1 Candidatus Nanopelagicales bacterium | reverse complement strand
AAATAACACTGGCAAACCGCCCGTATGTTGTTGACATGGTTCGTGCTTTGGAACAACGATTGAAGGAGAAGAACACATGAGCGACATACACAGTTGCAGTTACTACTGCGAACGACCAGAATGTATTAAGGCGCAGCGGGATGAGTTTCGCAGCAGGCTAGAGAAGCAGGAGCCGGTGGCGATGCGTTATGACTTTGATGGCTATGGCTATCAGTACATTGACAAGGGTAGCGGAAGCGATTGGGATACACGCATCAAGAATGCTGAACCACTATACGCCGCACCACCGCAGCGTAGCTGGCAGGGGCTGACGGATGAGGAAATTATGGATGCTTGTTCTTCTGTATGGGCATCACATCCTATTGAGGTTGGTCACGTTGTCCAAGATTTATTAAAGGAGAAAAATTATGACAAGTCCTAATCAATCTGATTTTGCACCAGAAGTCCGTAAAGGAGCCTGGTGGTCTGGAGATAGCCGCAAGGCCGCTAACGGTAAAGCATCTGACGTTATCCTCGAAAAGCAGGGCAAGAAAGATATTCCCGACTTATCCGGTATAGAGGAAGTCCAGATGGGTAAAGTCATGGAACCAACGATTGCCCGACTGTTCCAGGAAAAACACCGGATAGAACTCAAGGATGCCGACTATGCGCTTACACATAAAGATGAGCCGTGGCTGCGCTCTCACTTTGACTATATCTCAGCAGATGGACGAATACTCGTTGAATGCAAGAATTACAACGCTGGCGTTATGCCTAAGTTCGATGAGGATACAAACCTGGTTCCTGCTGCTGATCTCGCCCAACTCATCCATGAAGCTGCCGTACATAACGTGGATGAGATTTACCTTGCAGTCCTGTTTGGTGGACAGAAGTTCCGCACTTATCACTTCAACATCACTGAACAGATGAAGGAAGAACTCATTAAAGAGATGGCGAAATACTGGTCTTTTGTGGCTACGAACACCACACCAGAGCCAGATTCTCTGGAGTCGTGCAAGCTGATCTACCCTGAAGATAACGGACAGACCTTAATCGCCACAGAGTCCATAGAAAAGGCCATAGCCATGCTCAGAGAGTACAAGGCCAAGATCAGTCATCTGGAAGCCGAATCAGAGCAAATAGAGGTGGCTGTACGGTCTTATATGGGTGAGAAGGCTGCGCTAGTGGATTTGGGTGGCAAGACACTGGCAACTTGGAAAACCGCTAAACCTTCCATGAAGTTTGATAGCAAGCTGTTCCAACAGGCCATGCCTGACATTTATGAGAAGTTCGTAGTGCAAACGTCCGGTTCACGCCGGTTCCTAATCAAGTAAGGAGATGAGATGAGTAACTTAGTACCTGTTGCAGACATAGAGCGTATGGCACTAGCGGTTGCCAAGTCCGGCCTGTTTGGAGTCCGTACCGCAGATGAGGCTATGGCGCTCATGCTGATAGCACAGGCAGAAGGGCAACATCCTGCCATAGCAGCGCGTGACTATCACATTATCCAAGGCAGACCAGCACTAAAGGCTGACGCAATGCTGGCACGTTTCCAATCTGCCGGTGGCAAAGTCGAATGGAAGGAGTATACCGATGCCGTGGTTTCTGGTGTGTTCACTCATCCTAGTGGCGGCAGCATCACTGTTACATGGACAATATCGCAAGCGCAACAAATTGGGCTTGTTAAGCCAGGAAGCGGGTGGGTTAAGTATCCTAGAGCAATGCTACGAAGCCGGTGCATTTCAGAAGGCATCCGAGCCGTTTATCCAGGTTGTGTCGTGGGAACCTACTCTGTTGAGGAAGTCCAAGACTTTGACGATAAGCCGCAAAAGCCTGTTGTCCAAGAAACAAAAGACATGGGCGCAGCAGAGATCGTTGAAGAAATCAAGGACAAAAAAGTAGGTGAGGATTTTTTGCCTCTCTACATTCCAGGCCAAGAACAGCCATACGATACAGCACCGGATTTGTTCGCTTGGGAGATTTGCTTCTACGACATGATAAACCGCGTCAAGGCAGGAAAGTATGATAGCGAAACCAAGGCAGAGAAGCTGAAAGCCTTTAAGAAGGCCAATCAGGACATTATCGAAACCTTGAGCAATGAAGCACGTTTGAAAGTTCTAGCAGCAGTCAACACAGTGGAGGCAGCATGAAACAGCATCATAGTGAGTTGGGCAAGGGCGTTCTGTTCCAGAACGACAAGAAAGCGCCAGGCAGTTCTCAGCCTGATTACAAGGGCGTGATTACCCTAGACCGTGACGTTAAAGCCGGTGAGCAGGTCAAGATAGCCGCATGGAAGAAGGCTACACGGGTGGGAGAACTTATCTCTCTGGCACAGGATAACTTTGTGCCTGATCCTAACTGGAGAGCCAACAACCCGCCAGTAGAACCGTCACTAAAAAAGCCACGGGAACACAATCCTTTTGCTGACGATGAAGTGCCGTTCTGATGGCAGCTAGTCGCTCACCAACACAGCGTTCACTAGAATATCTCCGCGACCTTGGCTATCACTGCGAGGTTGTGGAGAAGTGGAACTCTTTTACCAAACAACGTAAAGATTTGTGGGGTTGGTGCGACATCCTGGCTATCAGGGAAAACGAAGTGCTTGCGGTACAGGTCACTGCATCTGCGGTGGCTGACCGCATAAAGAAGATTCAGGATTCAACCACGGTTGCGCTAGTCCGTAAAGCCGGTATCAGAATCGAAGTACACGGCTGGCGCAAGAATGTTAAAGGCAGATACGTTTTGAGAGTGGAGGATATTTCATGAACGCAGCAACACTAGACACATCAGATCGCCTTCAGAGGGTCTACAAGCTGTTATCCAAGGGCGGGGAATACACAACGCTGGAGATTATCCAGAAAGCCGGTGTGTGCGCTGTCAACAGCATTATCAGCGAACTACGGGCTAATGGCTTTGAGATCAACTGCCAGCGCCGTGCTAACAAATGGTTTTATAGGATGAAAAATGACTAAACTTTTTATAACAACACCCATGTACGGAGGCCAGTGTTTTGGCTTCTACGCACAATCCTTGCTCCAGCTAAACAACATTCTGCGGGATAAAGAGATTCCTAGCATGATGAGTTTTATGTTTAACGAAAGCCTGATTACCCGTGCCAGGAATGCGCTTGTTCACCAGTTCTTAAAGACAGACTGTACCCATTTGTTCTTTATTGATGCTGACATACGTTTCAATGCGGCTGATGTTATCCCGATGCTGGAAGCCGACAAGGATGTGATCTGCGGCATCTACCCTAAGAAGGAAATCAACTGGGGCAGCGTTAAACGAGCGATGGACGCTGGCGTTACTGACGATCAACTGAAATATCACACCGGCAGTTTTGTAGTCAACTTGGTGGGCTACGCTGGCGAGGTGACGGTTCCCGTGAATGAGCCAGTGGAAATCTGGAATGGCGGTACGGGTTTCATGATTATCAAGCGGGAAGTGTTTGAGAAGCTGCTGGATAAGGTTCCGTCTTACACCAATGATGTGACTGATCTGGCTGGCAATATCAAGAATGATGAGATCAAAGAGTTCTTTGCTACCAGCATTGAGCCAGGCACGAACCGCTTGCTCTCTGAGGACTATCACTTCTGCCGTATCTGGCGGGAAGCCGGTGGTCAGGTATGGGCTGCACCGTGGGCGCACTTATCCCACATTGGCAGCTACGTGTTTGAAGGCGCTTTACTGGCAACCCCTTGAGGAGAAATCATGACAGAAATGAGAGAAATGCTCCCGCAACATGACCTGCTGGACATCCTGAAAGACGAACTACAACTGAAGAATGATGCTGCTTTGGCTAAAGAATTGGAAGTGCCGCCGCCGGTACTAAGCAAGATCCGGCACGGCAAAACACCTATTACGCCAATGCTTATTCTGAAAATCTACGATGCTTCTGGCTGGAGTATTGAGAAGATCAGAGGCTATCTGCCAGGCAGTTCGATAGAAGAATGACCGTCATCTTTATCGGCGGGATTCTTGTTGGGATGGGGATGACGCTGCTTATCGCGTTGTTTTTCGCTTGGCTGTTTTTGCGCTCTGTTTGAATGCCCTAGCCGTGGGAGCGCCTTTGCTCCCTGGCTTTCGCATCTTCTCGCCAGAACCCTTGCGGATACGTTCACGCTTGGCATGAATTGCTGCGTATAGACCATCACTCATCTGCACCCCCATCTGCGTCTAGCGGCTTTACCGCGCTCTCCCTTCCAACTCTTGCTACGCGCACAGAAAGACTTGTGGCGAGGATTGGAAGGGTCTTTAGTCGGCGCTTTTAACTTGCTGCCGGTAGCACGATTATGCTTGGCACGGCCTTTAGCGGTCAATCCTGCGCCCTGTGAGGCAGGTAACTTCTCTCCTCTGCCAACGGATAACTTGACGTTCTTAGGCAATTTTCGCTCCCTGCTGTAATTGCGCTAAAGTTAATCCCCCTGTGTACTGGAAGTGGGCAAACTCTTTAAATCTGACCCATTCACCCGCCCATTCAAGTCCTGCTGACTTACCCAATACGCCAACTCTTTGCCATACGGGATCGGTAGTTTTCCAGTTTGGCTTGCCGCTAACAAGTGGAACAACGTCAACAGCGCAACGATAATTGTGGAAAGATTGACCAGCTTTCGCATTAGTAACAATTCTTCCTGGTGCTGTTCTTCCCTGTGCGTATAGGGCATTTTGGCTCTCGTTATCCCGATAAGTGGATGTCACCAGCAGATCTATCCCTTCAGCCTTGCAAGCCGCTATAAACGCTTCTACCCGCTTTTTTACGGGCGGCAGGAGATCATCTAAGCTGCGGGAGTTAATCATCCCTTAGAGGCCATCCCAATCAGGCCAGCAATGCCTAACCCAACGGTGACAATATGTTCAGCCATCGCAGGAGCAATAGGCACACCAATAGCAGTCAGGAACAGAATAGCGCCACGCCAAGTGGACGGTTCTTTTGCACGATCAAGAATATACTGTTTCATAGTCCTTCTCCTGGGGTAATGTAAATTTCTGGCGAATCTGTTTCTGAAATAGCCGAGAAATAAACGCTTTTGCCAGAACCGCACTGTGGCCCTGAAAACACAAACATTGCGCCTGGAGGGATTGGAATCCCATAAGCACCATTTGCATTTGGCAGTGCAGCATTCGCGCTGGTAGCAGAAATACGAACGTATACCGGACTACCAGTTCCATTCGTTTTTTCATGGCTTACCACTAGATACTGATTTACTGGACTATCAGCAGTAATGGTGATGGTATTAGCCGTAGTATTCGCAGTCACCTGATAGGTTTTACCCATCGGTTGAAAGGCAATATTGTTAGCCATTAGTACACCTTCTTGCCGCCACCAGAAGTCGGGCTTTGCTTGCTGTTGTAGCTGTCCTCAAAGCAGAATACGGAACGGAAGCCACCCTGCGGCACTTGGCCTGGTTGCCATTTCTGGAAACGTTCAGTAGCGTCAGCAGGTTTTTGTGGGCGAACAGCCTTGGCGTATTTCTGGCTCCAATTCAGTTCTTGTGCGCCAGGAACGCTACTCTTGTATGTCAGATCTTTCGGGTCGCGCATTTTTAATCCTTTCCATCTTTATCAAAAGGTAGCTGAAAAGCGCAAACACGGCTAACGCTACCAACCTCTCCCACATCAATCCCCACATCGTCCAGCAAGCAAGTGTGAAATTCAGACACATCGCCAAAATCACCAACAATCTCTCGCTGATGACGTTTAAAGCCAACCGTACCAGTTGAATAGCATCCATACAAGTATCCCCTTCTATATAAATGGATACTCATATAATACTACTCATCATCATCTATGGCAAAACCAGCGCCCCAATCATCATCGCTAATTCTTGCCTTTAGTTGCTCAAGTTTTAACGCTCTGTCCAGAATCTTGGTCTTGTCAGTCAGACTTGCCATCGGGTCACTCATCGTGGCTTTTAGCAAGTTGGCAATAGCCGTTTCCAATTCTGGATTGATCCCCTTAGTTTTCTTGCTCATCCTTACTTCCTTTGCGGTTCCATAGAAGTCGGCTGTCCTGCGCCTGTAATTACATTGTATGTACTAACCGCTGCTCGTCGAGTTCCTGGTAGGGCATAAGTAATTGCAATATTCTTTAGAGTACGACCAAAGAGCGTAAGTTTTTGCTGTTCTGTCAAAGTCGAGTTAGCAATGGCATTTAGCTGCTGGCTAATCTCATTGATCTTGTCAGGCGGCATCAAGCCAGTTCTAGCTAACGAATCTTTCAAACTTGTCTGCCAAAACCGTTCTGCGCCAAAGATGCTCTGAGTTGCTTTGTCTGCCATAACTTGACGCACCGCAGATTCCAATACCTGCTGTCCATTAGGCGAGGCTGCAATCGCTGGCGCAATACGATCCCATAATGTTCTATCACCCGATAAAATAATTGAGGACACTTGTGCTGCTGGCTCTTTGGTTCCAAGGATAGATTGCGCCTCTTTCCTTGCTGCCTCTGTAATTTCTCCAGCCCTTTTCTCGCCAAGTTGCTCTGCCTTACTCGCTTCTTGCAAAGCCTGACGCTCTTTAGCGCCCATCTTCTTTTCTACCTTGGCAGTGCCAATAGCACGTTGTTCAGCACGCTCAAGATTCGCAACATAAGCATTGGCAGTCTGCCGAACTTCTGGCAAAGCGGATAGCCAATCAGAATTGGTTTTGCCAGTAAGCCAGTTT
>JBPCSY010000104.1:0-2758 GCA_051006695.1 Candidatus Nanopelagicales bacterium | reverse complement strand
GCGTGCGCGCGGCCTCGAGTTGCGCCACGGTTGCCCGGTAGCCGCTCGTCTCGTCGGTCATGATCTCGACGGGCACGCCCCCGGCGAGCCGGATGGCCTCGGGGTAGGTGGTCCAGTACGGCGCCGGCAAGATCGCCTCGTCGCCCGGATCGAGCAGGGTCGCGAAGGCGTTGTACAGGGCCTGCTTGCCGCCATTGGTGACCAGAACCTGGGCCGCGGTCACGGCGTAGCCGCTGTCGCGCAGGGTCTTGGCGGCAATGGCCTCCTTGAGCTCGGGCAGACCGCCTGCGGGGGTGTAGCGGTGCATGGCCGGAACCCGGCAGGCCGCCACTGCCGCCTCGACGATGTAGTCGGGGGTCGGGAAGTCGGGCTCGCCGGCTCCGAAGCCGATCACAGGGCGTCCGGCCGCCTTGAGGGCCTTGGCCTTGGCGTCAACGGCCAAGGTGGCCGACTCGGTGATGGAGGAGATCCGGGCGGAGATTCGTGAGGTCATGCGCCCATTCTTCCAGGCTGTGCGGCACGCGCTGATCGGGCATCCGACCGGGGCCCGCCGAGCCGGGAAATCCGCCCGATATGCCCGATTGGACCGTCCTTCGGCGGGGGCCGTAGACTCACTCCTCCGTAAGGAAGCTTGGCGGCAGCCTGCCCAAAGGCAGTCGACATCTCCTCACAAAGGGTCGTAGCTCAACTGGCAGAGCACCGGTCTCCAAAACCGGGGGTTGGGGGTTCAAGTCCCTCCGGCCCTGCGGAGCGGTCTTACGGCCGCACAGCAGGTTGCACCACCAGCACTACTCAGGTTCACGAAGAGAAGGCAGTCATGACAGACACCGACACGTCGGAGCGTTCGAGCTCAGACGCGCGTCGTTCGCGCGGGAACATCTTCTCGCGCATCGCGCTGTTCATCCGCCAGATCATCGTCGAGCTGCGCAAGGTCATCTGGCCAACCCGCAAGGAGCTGATTGCCTACACGACGATCGTCATCGTGTTCGTTGCAGTCGTCTCCGCGATCATCGCCGGTTTCGACTACGTCTTCACCAAGGGAGTCCTGCTCATCTTCGGATGATCACGCTCACTTCCCCCACCCTGTTCGTCTATTAAGGAGAATGACCGCCGTGTCCGATCTGGACCAAGAGTTCGCCGCTGATGACTTCGAGGCAGAGGCCGCCGCAGTGCTGTCCGCCGCGGAGGAGATCGCCGAGACGGCGGCTGCGGATGTCGTGACCACTGCTGTCCTCGATGCTGAGATCGACGCCGAACTGATCGTCGACGCTGCTGCGATCGAGATCGAGGCTGAGGTTGCTGCCGAGATCGACGAGGAAGAGGACGAAGATCCCGTCGCCGCGTTCAAGGAGCAGATGCGCATCTCTCCCGGTGACTGGTACGTCATTCACTCCTACGCGGGATACGAGAACAAGGTCAAGGGCAACCTCGAGAGCCGCGTCATTAGCCTCAATGTCGAGGACTACATCTTCCAGGTCGAGGTTCCGATGGAAGAGGTCACCGAGATCAAGGGCGGCGTGCGCAAGCTCGTCCGCCGTAACAAGTTCCCCGGTTACGTCCTCGTGCGCATGGAGCTCACCGATGAGTCATGGGGCGTCGTGCGCCACACTCCTGGCGTCACCGGCTTCGTCGGCCACGGCCACCAGCCCGCGCCGCTGACCCTCGATGAGGTTGTCGCGATCCTTGCTCCCGTTCCCGAGAAGAAGGCGGGCGCACCCGGTGCGCCGGCAGCCTCCGGGGGCGCGACCTCGAGCGCACCGGCCATCGAGATCGACTTCTCGATCGGAGACTCGGTCACCGTGGTCGATGGCCCGTTCGCCACTCTACATGCGTCGATCTCCGAGATCAACATCGAGGCCCAGAAGGTCACCGGCCTCGTCGAGATCTTCGGTCGCGAGACCCCGGTCGAGCTGGCGTTCAACCAGATCCAGAAGAACGACTGATCTTCTGCGGGGTGACCCGCAGAGTGCACGGCCCTCGCGGGGAACTCGCGAGGTAATCACACAGGTAAGGACCCGAATCACCATGGCACCCAAGAAGAAGAAGGTTGCCGGCCTGATCAAGCTCCAGATTCAGGCAGGCGCCGCGAACCCCGCGCCGCCCGTTGGCCCTGCACTCGGCCAGCACGGCGTGAACATCATGCAGTTTTGCCAGGCGTTCAATGCCGCCACGGCGGACAAGATGGGGACGATCATCCCCGTCGAGATCACGGTCTACGAGGACCGCTCGTTCACCTTCGAGCTCAAGACGCCCCCGGCATCACGACTCATCCTCAAGGCTGCCGGCCTGGAGAAGGGCTCTGGAAACGCGCCCAAGGTCAAGGCCGGTTCCATCACCCAAGAGCAGGTTCGGCAGATCGCCGAGACGAAGATGCCCGACCTCAACGCCAACGACGTCGAGGCGGCGATGAAGATCATCGAGGGCACCGCTCGCCAGATGGGTATCAGCGTCACCGCTTAGCCGGTGGCCCGACGGTCTCGCCGAATCCCCGACGAGACCGGAATTCCAGTGGGAGAGCCCGCGCGGCTCGGCAACCACGTCCTGCGAAGGAGCAGATATGAAGCGCAGCAAGGCCTACCGCGCAGCGGTAGAGAAGATCGACGCCGACGCCCTGTACGCACCGCTTGAGGCCGTGCGTCTGGTGAAGGCCACCACCACGACCAAGTTCGACCAGACCGTTGAGGTCGCAATGCGTCTTGGTGTCGACCCCCGCAAGGCGGACCAGATGGTTCGCGGCACGGTCAACCTCCCGCACGGC
>JBPCSY010000103.1:0-7824 GCA_051006695.1 Candidatus Nanopelagicales bacterium | reverse complement strand
CTGTTGGTCGCAAATTATTTTCTTGCATGACTTGATTTACAAATTTGGTGGTTAGCGGTGGTTCAGCAAGTGGGCTAATTCGAATTTGGCCAATTTTGCGATGCGCGATTGCCCCAGGTAATCCAACGACATGATCGGCATGAAAATGGGTCAGCAGCACGGTGTCGATGCGCGCAACTCCCAGATCGGCCAGGCAGGAGTCGATCCGCGCAGGGTCGGGGCCCGTGTCAATCACGACGATGTTGTCCTGCGAGTCATGCAGGACCAAGGCATCTCCTTGTCCGACGTCGCACATCACGAGAACCCAGCCGACCGGCGGCCAGCCGCGCCTGCTCGGCGGTGCGATGACCAGCACCGCAATCACCACGCAGCACAAGGAGATGGCCGTGATTGTGACGACAGCGGGGATACCGTGCGGCCATCGATGCCGCGCGTATCCCCGTGCCCGCCATGCGGCAACTGCCACTGCCACGAGCAGCAGAACACCAGCAATACCCGAGGGCCAGCCCAGATGAGAGATGGGCAGAGCGCTCAGCGTGGTCGCGACATGCGCGATCCACCACGCGAAGGGAGCAGCGAGGTGGCTGAGAAGGACGGCGACTGGCATCGCGATCAAGGCGAGCCAGGCGGCCAGCAGACCAAGGATCGTGACCGGGGCAACCGCGGGCATCGCGAGGAGATTTGCGGGTATCGACATCACGCCCAGCCCTGCGCCCATCGCTATCAGGATCGGAAGCGTGGCAACCTGCGCTGATGCCGCGATGGCAACGGCCTCACGAAGCGCCGGTGGCCATCGACGGCTCCATCTCGCGCTCTCGAGGTAGCGCTGCACTCGAGGGGACACGATGATGAGGCCGCCAGTGGCGGCGACGGAGAGAGCGAATCCCCAGGAGACCGCGAGGCCCGGCTCCAGCCCGATCAGGATGAGGACGGAGGCGCACAGTACCGCCGGGCCGGCACGTCTACCGCCGGTCAGCATGCCCAGGATCACCAGCGAGCACATCACCGCGGCACGGATCACGCTCGGCTGCGGCCGCACCAGGAGTACGAAGAAGACCAGCGCCCCCAGGGCCACGATCACGCGCGTACGCCGGCGCATTCGGAGCCGAGAGGTGGTGAGCAGTACTGCGGCGATCACAATCGCCACGTTTCCGCCCGATACGGCGGTGAGATGCGCGAGTCCGGCGTTGCGCATCGACTCCTCGAGCTCAGGCGGCTGCTGGGAGACATCACCCACGGCCAAGCCGGTGATCAACGAGGCCGAGTCGGGGCCCAACCCGTGCGTCGAGTCGCGCAGGCCAGCGCGCATGGCGTTCGCCAGGGCATGGACGGGCCCCGGCTCGGAGATGACAGACAGGCCACCTACTTGGGAGCCATAGGCCGCGAGGTCCCGATTCCATGGGGCCGGCGATAACCGCACTCGCATCATCACCGTGGATCCGACCGGTGGCGAGCTCTGCCCTTCCCTCAATCTGATTTCCATGGGCGCGCGCAGAACTACCACCGTGCCCTGGTTCCTCACTATCTCCACGCGAATCGTCAGACTCGTCGACGTCTGAGACATCCAGATCGGGGCATTCGCACTGGTGCGCGTGATCGGGTCACTCGTCACGACACCCTGCGCTTCCACTGTCGAATGAGACATGACCAGGGCTTGGAGAGGCTCGCTGTGACGCGAGTCTGCGTGCACGCCGGCGAGCAGGATGCCGAACGTGCACGCCAGCGCGATCACTCGAATCGTCAATCGGCGAGTCATCACGAAGATTACGAGAGCGCCCAGGAGAGCGGCGGCGATCAGCTCGAGGGTCGCCTGCGGCCAGGTGGCGCACGCCAGCAAGGTGCCGGCTGCGCATACCCATGCGGCGCCGGCCGGCGCAAGCAGCCGCGCATCCACTACGGAACGACCAGTGGGCGGATCTGCTCCATGAGCGAATCACCGACCCCTGACACCTCGTTGAGATCATCTGCGCCACGAAATGGGCCGTGATCGGTGCGCCACTGCACGATTCGCTGGGCAAGAACAGGGCCCACGCCGGGAAGCTGCTCGAGCTCGGTTGCGGTGGCAGAGCTCAGGCTCAACTTGCCTGACACTTCCCCGGCACCGGCGGGCTGGCCGAGAACGATCTGTTCGCCGTCGATCAGCAGCCGCGCCAGGTTCACGCTCGCGAGAAATCGAGGTGATCGCGCACCGCCGGCCTTGTCGATCGCATCCGCGACTCGAGAACCGGCCGGCAAGGTGACGAGTCCGGGCGTGCGCACGGCCCCGGCCACGTGCACGACAACGGTGCCCCCCGCAGCAGAGGACACGCCTTCAGCGGTCACGGCCACGCCAGGCGCTGGCGTCACCTCACGCGGCTGTGCTTGCCACCACAGCCAGCCACCGACGAGAGTGATCGCGCTGATCAGCAATGCGAACGCACGCCACGACCGACGACTCCAGTGATCTGCGCGAAGAGGCGCAATGGGCTCGATGGGGGCCTGTAACTCAGGCGGATACGCAGGGGTTGGAGCCCAGCCGGCAGCGAGTCGTCGAAGGCGCTCGTCGACATTGGCGTGCGCGGTCTGAGCCTGCGTTCGAGTGATCCTCACCCGTGCACGCTAAGGAGATGCGGGCAGGTACCGACGCGTCACTGGCGAGGTGTGGATGCGGTGTCGGGCTGTGGATGACCTACAGGCGCGCGGCAATGGCCGCTCGAATATTGCGCTGATGCCTCCAGAGCACGAGCCCGGCGAGCAGGACCGAGAAGACGACGTCAGAGGGGTCGAACCAACCGGCGATACCGCCGACAATTCCGCACACCGCCAGTGCGACTGCAGCCATGACCGCGCCCAGCCCGACGCGATGAAAGACCTTCACGCCGATGAGGAAGACGATCAGCACGGGGATCGCCAGCCACGGCTGCACGCCCAGGATTGCGCCGAGCGTGGTAGCAACTCCCTTGCCCCCTCGCCCGTGCAACCACGGAGATGTCACGTGACCCAGCACCGCCGCGAGACCGGCAATCTCGCCCGCGATTTCGCCGCCGAGAATTCCGAAGATGAGTGCGGGCAGGAAGCCCTTGAGGACGTCGATCGCGCCCACGAGAACTGCCCAGCGCGGCCCCAGCGCTCGACCGACATTCGTGGCACCGGGATTGCCGGATCCGACTTGTCGGATGTCGACGCCGAAGATGCGCGCGATCCAAGCCGCAGGGTTGACCGAACCGAGCAGGTAACTCGCCGGAGCTGCCATCAGCCACCACATCAGGGGGGTCATCACGTGCGCACCTTGGGCGAGACGACGACCGCCACCATGCCCGGGCCCACATGTGCCCCGACAACTCCGCCCACCGGACACTCGATGACCTCGCAGGCCGGCAGCGAGGTGCGCAATTGCCGGGCAAGGGCGGCTGCACGTTCGGGAGCACCGAGATGCTGTACCGCCACATCGCAAGCGTCGCCATTCGCCGCGGTTATCGCGAGCTCGGCCAGGCGAGCAAGAGCCTTGCCTGAAGTGCGCAGTCGCTCCAGCGCCTCGACGCGGCCGTGCTCGACGTGCAGAAGGGGCTTGACCTGAAGCGCGTGCCCCATGGCCGCCTTCGCCGAGCTCACCCGACCGCCGCGACGCAGGTACTCGAGCGTGTCGACATAGAAGTAGACGCATGCAGCTCGTGCAGAGTTCTCGATGATCCCGGCGACCTCGGCCGCACTGGCTCCCGCACGCGCTGCAGTGGCACCCCGGGTCACGGCGAAGCCCAGGCCCATCGCGATGGTTCCGCTGTCGATGACGGTCACGGCGATCGTGGCGTCCCGCGCGGCAAGGAGTGCTGACTCATAGGTTGCTGACATCGCAGAGGAGAGTGTCGCGACAACGATCTCGGTCGCGCCGGCTGCCTGTGCCGCGCGAAAAGCCTGGAGGAATCTCTCCGGCGACGGGCGCGAGGTGCTCACGGGCTGCAGCGACGTGAGAGCGTCGGTGACCTGCTGGGCCTGATCGTCGTCAGTTTCGTCCAGGGGACGACCTGCCACGATGACCTGCACGGGCACCACCACGATGCCGAATTCCGCCGCCCACCCGCGAGGCAGGTAGGAGGTGGAGTCGGTAACGACTGCAACCTTCGTGCTCACGAGACGAGCCTAGGGGCCGCTACCTGATCGAGCCCACCTCCAGAGCGCACACGTCACTCAGGAACGATGTTGACGAGCTTGGGCGCGCGCACGATGACGGTCTTCACGCTACGACCCTCGAGCGCCGCCATCACTCCCGGCAACGCCAGTGCCTGCTCGCGCAGATCGGCCTCACTGATGTCGGGCGATACCTCGATGCGGTCGCGCACCTTGCCCTGGATCTGCACCACGCAGGTGACGGAGTCCTCGACCAGCAGGGCGGGATCCACGACAGGCCAGCCGGCGAGTGCGACACAGGGCTGGTGCCCCAGGCGTGCCCACATGTCCTCTGACGTGTACGGAGCGACGAGGGACAACATGATCGCCACGGCCTCTGCAGCCTCGCGCACCGCGGGATCCGCGGGCCCAGCGCCGGAGTCGATGACCTTGCGGGTGGCATTGACGAGTTCCATCGTCTTCGCCACGGCAACGTTGAACCGGAAGCTCTCGACGGCCTGTTCGGCATCGTGAAGCGACTTGTGCGTGATCTTGCGCAGGGCGAGATCACCGGTCGACGGATCCGCACCAGGCTCGCTGGTGACGTCGCCGGACAGGCGCCATGCGCGAGCGAGGAACTTCTTCGAGCCTGACGGCGAGACATCTGCCCAGTCGACGTCATCCTCCGGCGGACCGGCGAACACCATGGTCAGCCGGATTGCGTCGACGCCGTGCACGGCAAGCTCATCGGAGAGTCGAACGATATTGCCGCGCGACTTGCTCATCGCGGAGCCGTCCATGACGACCATTCCTTGATTCAGCAGGCGGGTGAACGGCTCGGTGAAGTCGAGCAAACCCATGTCGTGCAGCACCTTGGTAAAGAAGCGGCTGTAGAGCAGGTGAAGGATCGCATGCGTGACACCGCCGACGTACTGATCGACGGGCAGCCACTCGGCAGCGAGCTTGGGGCTGAACGCCTGAGTGTCATCAGTGGGATCGATGTAACGCAGGTAGTACCACGAGGAGTCCACGAAGGTATCCATCGTGTCGGTGTCGCGAACGGCGGGAGCACCGCACTTCGGGCACGGCACTGACGCCCATTCGGTCGCGGCACCCAGCGGCGACGAGCCCTTGGGCTTGAGATCAAGCCCCTCTGCCGAGGGCAGCACGATCGGCAACTGCTCCTCGGGAACGGGCACCTCACCGCACGCCTCGCAGTGGATGATCGGGATCGGGGTGCCCCAGTAACGCTGACGGGAGATGAGCCAGTCGCGCAGACGGTAATTCGTGGCGGGCTTGCCGGTACCCCGCTCGAGCAAGATGCCCAGGATTGCATCGATGGCCTCACTCTTGCCCATTCCATCAAGCGGACCGGAATTGACGTGCGGGCCGTCGTCGGCCGTTGCTACGCCTGTCTCGGCGGGATCCTCGCCGGCATCGACGACCACGCGCACGGGCAGGTCAAAGGCACGCGCGAAGTCGAGATCGCGCTGATCGTGAGCGGGCACGGCCATGATCGCGCCGGTGCCGTAGTCGGCCAGCACGTAGTCGGATGCCCAGTCGGGGATCTGCTCGCCGTTGACCGGATTGGTCGCGTAGCGCTGCAGGAAGACACCGCTCTTGGCCCGCGAGGAATCGAGTCGATCCATCTCGGAGACTTGCTTGACCTTCTCGAGGTACTCGGCGAACTCGGCCTCGGCCTCGGTGCCGGCGGCGAGCTCCGCAGCGAGCTCGGAGTCGGCAGCGACCACGAAGAAGGTCGCGCCGTGAAGAGTGTCGGGTCGAGTCGTGTACACGGTGACGGGCTCATCGCGACCGCTGATCTCGAACTTCACCTCGGCACCCACGGACTTGCCGATCCAGTTCTTCTGCATCAGCAGGACCTTGTCGGGCCAGCCGCCCTCGAGCTGCTGCATGTCATCGAGCAGTCGGTCGGCATAGTCAGTGATGCGCAGGTACCACTGGTTGAGCTTCTTCTTCGTGACGGCGGAATCGCATCGCTCGCACAGACCGCCGACAACCTGCTCATTGGCGAGCACGGTCTGGCAGGTCGGGCACCAGTTGACAGCGCTGTCCTTGCGATAGGCAAGGCCACGCTTGAACATCTGCAGGAAGAACCACTGATTCCACTTGTAGTACTCGGGGTCGCAGGTGTTGAACACGCGATCCCAGTCGAAGGAGCAGGCGTAGCGACGCATGGACGCCTTCTGCTGCGCGATGTTCTCGTAGGTCCACTCGACCGGGTCAGCGCCGCGCTTGATCGCGGCATTCTCGGCGGGCAGGCCGAAGGCATCCCAGCCGATGGGATGCATGACGTTGAAGCCCTTCTGCACCCAGTAGCGGGCGATGACGTCGCCTAGGGCGTATGCCTCGGCATGGCCCATGTGGAGGTCTCCCGAGGGGTACGGGAACATGTCGAGGACGTACTTCTTCGGGCGCGGGTCATTGGCGCGGCCGGAGCGGAAGGGGGCGAGGTTGTCCCAGACCGGGAGCCAGCGCTCCTGAATCTCGGTTACGTCATATCCGCCGCCGGCCTCGGCCTGGGCGCTATCGGAATTCGTGTGCTCGCTCATGAGGCCCCCATCCTACGAGGTGCCCCTCGGGCGGGTCGGTGTGCCGGACAGGCGGCCAGGCACCAGGATTCCCCCATGGCATCGGAGACCCGGGACTTCGTACTGAGCACCGGAAAGGTGACCCGCGAGAACCTGCATTGGCGTCGTCCCCTGCTGATCGCCATCGTCACGGGCTCTCTCACCGCACTGTGCATTCTGACCGGGCACACCTCGTATGCCGTTCCGATCGCTGTCGGTGCCTGGTTCACGGCTCTCTCCGACACTCGACAGGCCTTCGGAGTGCACTGGCGTTACATGGCCTGGACCTGCATGTGGCTGGCCATTGGCGCGACCATCGGCGGCTTTGCCTCCACCACCGGCTCCTGGCAGTTGATCATCGTGGGTGCCATGTCGCTGGCCTGCGGATTCGCTGGCGCGCTGGGCGGACTTGGCTTGGCCAATGGGAGCCTGACCCTGGTGATGTATGCGATCTTCGCCGGCGCACCGGTCAGCGACCGCACGGCGGGACAAACCGGCTTGCTGGTTCTGGCCGGCGGAATCATCTCGATCCTCGTGAGCCTCGTGGTCTACCTCATCGGCGCACGCTCCCAACTGCATGAGCATCGCCCGGCTCCTGACTCCATCAGACACCGGCTATCCGAGCATCTGAACCTCCACGACGATTACGTCTGGCACTCTGTGCGACTGGCGGTGGCAATGGTCGTCGCCACCGCACTCTCACATGCTCTCGGCTGGCCGCACGAGTACTGGATCCCCATGACCGTGGCCTGGATCGCACGCCCTGGTCGACGCCTGACCCTCGAGCGCACGATGCATCGCGTTCTCGGAACTCTCGCCGGCATTGTCGTGGTCATCGGACTCATGCTCACCGCCGGCTACTCGCAGTATCAGCTTGCCGTACTGGTCGCCGCCGGCGCAGGCATGACCTTGATCTTCATCCGTGCGAATTACACCCTCGCTGTCACGGGCATCACGATCGCCGTGCTGTGCCTGTTCGCCGTCGAGGGTCAGTCACTCGAGATCAATGCCCCGTATCGAATCGCCGCCACCCTCCTCGCCGGTGCGATCACCGCGCTCAGCGCCCTCCTCTGGCAGCCGGACAACTCGTCGCGCAGCGGAAATGCCGCTCCATGAGCCAGGGTGAGCCCTCGTCCCGCCGGTCTATCTC
>JBPCSY010000102.1:0-2994 GCA_051006695.1 Candidatus Nanopelagicales bacterium | reverse complement strand
CCCGGGATCCTCCGCGGTCGGCAGGTGCGACAGGTACTCGTCACCTCGATTGAGGAGCCGGCGGAGCAAGCAGCATTCGTGCAGCGCACCCTCACCTCGTCGGGCATGAGTGCCACCGTGGCACGCGTCGATGATGTCGGGGGAATTGGGGCGATCAGTTGGCGCGTGCTCTGGCCCAGGCGACGTATTGAGTCGGGCTCGGTGCCCAACAATGCGAGCGTCGTTCTGCATGTCACCGTCGACTCAGTGAGTCTGCTGCTCACCGGCGATATCGAGCCCGAGGCCCAAGCCGCAATCATCAGCGCCGAGCCCGCCCTGCGCGTCGACGTCATGAAGGTGCCCCATCACGGATCTCGGTATCAGGATCCCAGGCTCGCGGAATGGAGCCAGGCACGCGTGGCACTGATCAGCTCAGGTGAGGGCAATTCCTACGGACACCCGGCTCCCGAGACTGTTGAGGCCTGGCAGTGTGCCGGAGCTCTGGTGGCTCGCACCGATACCGGGGGAGACCTGGCCGTCGTCAGTCGTCCGGGCCTCGGGTTGGTCACCCGACGGGGGTGAGTCGACCGGCTGAGCGTGGGAGGATGTCGGTGTCATGGCCAAGGCATCCGCGCAGCCCGCTCGCGTCACTCTCGCGATCGGCAACGAACCGCTCTTCATCGAGCGCACGGTGCGTGCCGTCGCTAAGGCAGCCACGAAAGACGACCCCCAGGCGCAGCGCTTCGACATTGCCGCCGGCGACGCCAACGGTGGTCTAGCCATTCGCGAGGCGTGCGCGCCCACACTGTTCGGTGACACCTCGGTCGTCATCGTGTCGGGTATCGATTCGTGCAGCGATGAGGTCGATGCCGCGCTGCGCGAGGTCGTGACCGATTTCCCCGACCATGTCTGGCTGATCGTCACTCACCCCGGGGGGGTCAAGGGCAAGAACCTGCTCGATGCGCTCAAGAAGGCCGGCGCCGAGCAGGTCGACTGTGTCGCGCCGAAGAAGGGCAAGGACACACTCGAGTTCCTTTCCCGTGAGTTTGCCTCGCATAAGCGCACGATCACTCGTGATGGCATGGACGCCCTCTACGAGGCTCTCGGTAATGACATGCGCATGCTCGCGGCCGCCGCCTCGCAGCTGTCGAGTGATGTCGTGAACGAGCCGATCACCCGCGACGATGTCGCGGCCTACTTCGAGGGCGTTGCCGAGGTCAGCGGCTTCGCGATCGCCGATGCCGTCTGGGATCGCCGTTCGGTTGATGCCCTACGCATGCTGCGCCAGGCGATGCTGAACTCCGATTCTGTTGCCGTGCCCACCGTCTCGGCCATGGCCATGGGCTTGCGCCAGGTGGTGCGCGTGGCCGGCATGCCGCCAGGTGCCTCCGAGTTCGACATTGCCAAGGAGGCCGGTGTTCCGCCGTGGAAGGTCAAGACCTTGCGCAGGCAATGGTCAGGCTGGAGCGGTGATCAGCGTCGTCTTGCAGCCGCTGCGGTTGCACTGGCCGATGCCGATGGCGCAGCCAAGGGCGGCATTGAGCAAGGCAGCAGCCTTGACCCTGAGCAGAAACTGCTCGAGCTCGAGCGTCTGGTGATGCTCACCTCTGCCCGCAAGTCCGAGAAGTAGCCCGATCAAGCACGAAGTAGTGAGGCGAGCCCGCGACAGGGTGGATGCCTCTCGCGGGGTATCCACCCTGTACGGGGTCTCAAAGCACCCTTGCCGCTGTCACTCTGACTTCAACGTGACGCTGCGACAGAGTCTCATCGGAGGAGCCAAGTTCACTGATGCTGGGCCGCGATCCCAATTCCAAAGTTTCGGCGGATCATGTTGACGAAGGAAACATCATCCATGTTCGCACGGGCGTTCAATGTGGCGATTGCATCATCACCTACGACGTATCGCAATTGGGCACTTCCGTCGGTAGCGGCTTCGTAAATCGTCGAAGCAACATCTGCGGCTGAGGCGCCGACTTGCTCCTGAACGGCGGCAAATGCCGTGAGAACCGATGTGACGGTTTCTTGGTAGGGGCCGCCAGCGGGATCGGTACTTAGTACGAAGGATCGCCCTGCGAAGTCAGTGGCCACCAGCCCAGGCTCGATGATCTTCACTGAGATTCCGAAGGGAGAGAGTTCGTGGGTGAGCGCCTCGCTCAAGCCTTCGACCGCGAACTTGCTTCCGTGATAGAGCGAGCCGAGTGGGAAAGCCATACGACCGCCCACCGATGAGACGTTTACGATTACGCCCGCGGCACTGTCACGCAATGTCGGAAGCACATGCTTGGTGACATCAAGGAGGCCGATGACATTCGTGTCGAATTGGCGTCTCACGACATCCATATCCGTGACTTCGAGTGCTCCGTATGCGCCAAAACCGGCATTGTTGACAAGAACGTCGATCGTTCCAAAAGCCTCGAGTGCCTCGTTGACTGCAGCACCGATGGATGTCGAGTCCGTGACGTCAAGATGAGTGACCAGGACACGATCCAATGTGCTGAGATCGATGCCATCTCGAGGAGAGCGCATCGTGGCAACGACATTCCAGCCCTTAGCTTGAAAAAGTTGGGCAGTTGCGCGTCCGATCCCTGTCGAGGCCCCAGTGATAAAGACAGTGCGTGACATGTTTCCTCCAATGAGATGAATGTTTCATTTACTGTAAGGTGTGGACCATGGTCCATAGTCAAGGCGAGGATGCCGAAGGGATGCTCATCGGCGAGTTCGCCGAGCGAGTCGGCTCATCGAAGGACACGGTGCGCTTTTACACCCGACTTGGGTTGCTCATGTCCGGGGAGCGAGCAGCCGGGCGGCGCAGTTACGCGGTGTACGGCGAGGACCAAGTGGAGCGGTTCAGCTTCATTGAGCAGTGCAAGTCGCTTGGCTTCACCCTTCAGGAGATCGGTAGCGGGCTGAGGGAGCGCGATGCAGGAGCTCTCACGGCTAGTCGTCAGCAGGTGCTGCTGGAGGAAAAACTCCGCACCATTGAGCAGCGAATCGCCACGCTGCGCCAAGCTGAGA
>JBPCSY010000101.1:0-3188 GCA_051006695.1 Candidatus Nanopelagicales bacterium | reverse complement strand
CACCGCAGGAGCGGCTTCCACCTCTACGGTTTCGACTGACATTTCTTCCTCTCGGATCGCGCTAACGCCTGCGGTGGCGTAAGCGGGCATGTGGGTGATGCTGACCTCGGCCAGATTCGCGGCGAGGTGCTGGACGGTGGTCTTTGCGCGGTTCCACACTGACTTCGTGGGGGCGAATCCAACCGAAAGGCCCTTGGCCGAGCCAGTGCGGATTAGCGTGGCGGCGTCGCGGCCCTGTACCGTGTTGGCGATATTAAAGTCGATGTAGAGGCCGTCGGACTCATTCTTTGCGGCCGTAATGACGCCGATGGGCTCGCCGTGCCGGTAGGCGAGAGGCTTGCCGATGACGTCCTCGGGGCGGAATGCGTTAGCTGCGAAAGACTCGCGCACGTTGCCGATCTGGGTATCGAGCCCGTAGGGGACGGCGCGTCCGTAGCCCTGTCCGGCAATATCTGAGTTTTCGGTTATCTCGCGCATCTCGATCACGAGATCTGCTGAGAATTCGGTCGTCTGCATTATGGTCTCAATTCCGAATCGGCTTCCATCAGGTCAGGGAGGTCTAGAAGTTCGCGGGCTTCGTCGATCGAGATGACATCGAGCGGCCGCAAGGTCGAGATCAAGGTGGCGATTTCTGCCGGGTTGCCCCGCAGGAACACCGAGGTGTCGAATTCCACCTCGTGGCCTCTAGGCGTGACGTCGTTCATACTGAGGCGCTGCGAGATCTGAAGCATGACGGGCGTCAGGCTGAGGTCGAGCAGCTGACGGTAAAGGTCGGTGCGGTTCGCGTAAGTAAGGCTTGAGCCAGACTGTGTGGCATTTACCCAGGCCGCGTCGAGGTTCGCCTGCCGGGCTATTGCCAGGGCCGAGGCATCGCGGGCGGCCGTCAGTTGCATATCGTTAGGGCTAAATCCGCCGATAGTTTCAGTCGAGATTGTGGAGTTGAGGTACGCCGTAGAGCGGTTAGTACGGGCCGCCTCCCAAGCATCGAGCAGATCATCGACAACCGAGCCGGGCAGGTCTGCTCCAGAATTCTTCAGAACAACGTTAGGCACTGGGTATTCGGCATATCGGAGCGCTGCGGCCTCGAGGGCTGCGGCCGTATTGCAGGCCGAGGCCATTGTCGTCAGCCAGCCGCCGGCGCCGTCGCCGTCGAAACGGATTACGTCACGAGGGGGAACAGGAACGCCGTTCCAGTAGACGGTGCCGAATGCGGGAATCGGGTCCATGACGGCCTCGGTCGTGGGACCGGGCACATATGAGATCTGGGTGGATGGCATCCAGACGATCTCTGTCGGGTAACCGTCCCACGCTCGGCTTTCGACCTTCCAGTATGCCTCTCCGTAGAGCAAGAGATCTTGGACGGTGCGGCCCATGAGCGCCGAGTAGGTCGTCTGTCGAGTCGGCTGTACCAGGAGACCTCGAGCGATTACCTGATCCTTGCCGACGTATTCCTTTAGCGGGAAAGCTGAGATCGTGTTTGTGTAGGTCTTGAGGCACTTGACGAATGCCGGCACCTGGAGCGCGGTCCCGAGGTCGACGCCGTAACTCTGTGAGCGCTGGATTGCGGTGAGCAGCTGCGCGGAAGCGTCGCGGATGTACGGGACCGGCTCTGCTACCGCCTGCGCGACCGCTGACTGGATGAGTGCCTGGTCCCGTACAACCTTGAGTGAACGGGGAAACGCCACGTGTGTAATTCTGGCCGCATACCATAGGCCCGTCAAGTATCCAAGTATTTCTGTGCTTTATGCGCGTCGGCGTGTATGAATCCGAGCCATTGGTCGGGGAGTCTTGGCCGCCTGGTATGCGGCGAACATTACGGCCCGGGCGGCGTAGACGCCTCCGTGACCCATGCGGGCTGACATTACCCAGCCGCCTTGACGCTTTGAGATATTTGACTGGGTGAAATGCTCGAGCAGGGTCTCGGAGTCTTCGTGGAGCAAGGCCCGCCGGTCGAATAGGTCGAGGATATTTTGGGTCGCAGCTGCGGCCTCACGCTGCCCGACTAGTTCGTCGAATCGCTCTTGGAGCCTGTCAACATATCCTGGTGTGACCTGTATAAATAGACTGGGGTGATCCTTGCGGATTTCCCCTAGACGTATGTCGACATCCTTAATCGTGCGGTGAGTCGTAACCCTGCACACGATCCGCCCGTCCTCGAGGGGTGCGGCGATTGCTACCGCGTGGCCCATACCGTCGAAGTCCGACTCGACCGCGACTGACCACGTGGCCGCCGGCGGTAAAGCCTCGTCTGAGAGGGTTTCTTTCCACCAGGAATCCTTAAGCCAATGGTTAGCCCGAGGCACCCACAGGTTCAGGTATTCGCGGAGCCATGACGACTGCTCGATATTTTCCCACTGGCCTCGCAGGAATGCCTCGCGCTTATCGTTCCACTCGGGGCTTGCGTACTTCCAAGTCTCGGGATCGTCTGGGTCCGAGGTCGGAGGCGCTGACCACTCGAGGAGCAGAATGTTCCCGGGATCTTCCGCGCCGAGGTGGTCGATGGCCCGTTGCCTGTATGAGGTCATTAGGTCGCTCGAGGAATCACCAGCTGTCGACACTAGGAAGGCCTGCGGGTTTAGGCGCTCGGCCATGGTCGGCGCAATAGCGCCCATAAATACCTGGCTCGGGATCGACCAGGCCTCATCGAGAAAAGCCATGTTGATCGAGAATCCGACGCCGGCGGAATCGTTCGCCGCATGGATCAGCCAACGGTCGCCAGACGGTAGCTCAATGCCCGCCCGCTCATTACCCCAGCGCGCTGCCTGCTTTCCGTACTTCTCGACCGCCCAAATGCCCGCCGGACGCATAACCTCCATGGCCGTCGAGCGCTTATTGGCTACGTGCAGGATCGTCTGAGGCTCGCCGAACAGTTCCGCATGGTGAAGCCGCCACATACAGATCGCCCGAGAGAGCACAGACTTCCCGGACTGCCTCGCCACAGTGAGGACAACCGTCGGCCAACACAATTCCCCAGTTTCGGGGTAATACTCGAGCGCCCGGTCAAGCGCGTAAGCCTGCCAGCCCCGCAGCTGCAATCCATAGACGGCGGAAAGCCAAACCCGAGCCGCGGGACCATGAGATTCCACAGTGCTCCGTTGCGGCCCTGTCTCCAACCGTGGCAATACGAAACCTTCAGGATGTACCCGAGCCTTGTCGGTCTGCTTCTGGCCCTTCCTGGAGCCTTGTGG
>JBPCSY010000100.1:0-6464 GCA_051006695.1 Candidatus Nanopelagicales bacterium | reverse complement strand
CGGAAGACCGCGCTCCTTGGCCCAGCGGCCATTGCCGTCCATGACGATGGCGACGTGCTTGGGCACGAGATCCCGCGGAATGGCCGGCGGCATCGCACCGCTGGAATGCGGGGTCGGCGGCGTGTGTCGGCGGCTCACGCGAGCATCCTGCCAGTCACGACCTGGTGCGATCGACAAGAGGCAGCGATCGGAGTCCGTGCTCCAGGTGCCACTGCAGGAAGGCCGCGACGAGGCCGCTCGCCTCACGACGGGGGCGGTCATCACTGGCGTCGGCCACCGACCAGTCGCCACTGAGCAGCGCACCGAGAAGTTCCACTGATTCCACCGAAGGTGCTGCGGAGCCGGGTGGTCGACACTCGGCGCACACCATCCCACCGGCCTGGATTGAGAAAGCCCGGTGCGGGCCGGCAGCGCCACAACGAGCGCAGGCATCGAAGGACGGCGACCAGCCGGCCACCGACAGCGAGCGCAGCAGATAGGAGTCGAGGATCAGGGTCGGCTCATGCTCGCGCGAGGAGAGTGAGCGCAGGCCGCTGACGAGCAGTACGTATTGCTGCATCGCGGGCTCGCGCTCCTCGGGAGTCAGACGCTCGGCAGTCTCGAGCATGGCTGTGCCCGCCGTGTAGGCGGCGTAGTCACCGGAGATGGTGCCTCCATGGGAATGGATCGACTCCACCTGGCTCACCGTGTCGAGGGAACGGCCTTCGTAGAGCTGCACGTCGACATGACTGAACGGCTCGAGCCGCGCACCGATACGACTCGTGGTCTTGCGCACTCCACGTGCGACGCAACGCACTCGACCGTGATTGCGGGTGAGCAGCGTGACAATACGATCGGCCTCACCCAGCTTCTGGGCGCGCAGCACGACTGCTTCATCACGGTAGAGGGGCACGGCTTATTGTCTCCCGCTGCGACCCTCGACGGGTGGCGGCGCGACGATCAGAAGCCCAGGCGACGCAGTTGCTTGGGGTCCTTCTGCCAGTCCTTGGCGATCTTCACGTGCAGATCGAGGTACACGGGTACTCCGAGCAGCTCTTCGATGCCCTTACGGGCCTTCGTACCCACGTACTTCAGGCGAGAGCCTCCCTTGCCGATCACGATGGCCTTCTGGCTGTCGCGCTCGACGAATAAGAACGCCCGCACGTCAGTAAGCGGCCTATCGGCCGGGCGATCCTCGCGCGGCACGATCTCCTCGACCACCACGGCGATCGAGTGCGGAAGCTCGTCGTTGACACCCTCGAGCGCGGCCTCGCGAATGAGCTCGGCCACCGAGATCTCGATGTCCTCGTCGGTGATCTCCCCGTCGGGATAGAGCATCGGACCTTCGGGCAGCAGTGAGATGAGCTGATCGGTGAGAACCTGCACGTTGGCGCCGTCGCGTGCCGAGACCGGCACGATGTCGGCCCAGGCGAACTCGAGATCCTCCGCAAGCTGTGCAACGGCCTGCAATCGCTCCGCGAGAACATCCTTGTTCACCAGGTCGGTCTTGGTCAGGATGCCAACGAGCTTCTTGCGATGCAGGTTCTTGATCTCGCCCGCGATGAAGCGATCACCGGGGCCGATCTCCTGATCGGCCGCGATGCAGAAGCCGATCACATCGACGCTATTCCAGGTCTCGCGTACCTCGTCATTGAGTCGCTCGCCGAGAAGCGTGCGCGGACGATGCAGGCCCGGCGTGTCGACCAGGATCAGCTGCGCGTCCTCGCGCGTGACGATGCCGCGCAGTGCCCGCCGGGTGGTCTGCGGGCGATCCGACATGATCGCGACCTTCTGCCCGACGATCGCATTGGTCAGGGTTGACTTGCCGGCATTGGGGCGCCCCACGAGGGAGACGAAGCCACTTCTGTAATCGCTCACGTGAGCACGGTATCGGTCACGTCACCGGACGCGGTGCAGACGAAGACGGGCACGCCCGAGCCTGCCAGGGAGCGAAAGCCGTTGATCTCGATGCCCTCGGCGCCGACGACAACAGCCGCCTCGGCTCCGCGGGCACCTGCCGAGATGGCCTGAGCCACCGCGAGGTCGAGTGCACTGATCGACACAGTGCCGTTGTCGACGGTGGCTGCCGAGTAGGTGCGCCCCATCTCATCGCGCACCGCGGCACCCTGAGGTGCTGCGATGCGTCCTCGTGCACCTCGGGCCAGCGTGAGCAACTTGACGTCCTCGACGCGCAGTTGATCACTCATCGTCATCTCCCGATTCGGGTGTCGCGGGAGATACGGGGATGGCGTGGATCGTGCCAATGCGCTTGCGCCTGCCCACCCCTTGCTCGGCGACGAGTCGCCAGCCGCTCTCGGTCACCTCGGACCCGGCGATCGGCACTCGGCCGAGGCGCAGGCCCATCAGGCCCAGGATGGTGTCGACACCCTCCTCCTCGGAATCGAGCTCGATGTCGACGAGCTCGGCGAAGTCCTCGATGTGCATCCGAGAACTGAGGCGGTACCCGCCGTCTGCCAGTTCGATGACCTCGGGCAATTCAGTGTCGTACTCATCGGCGATCTCGCCCACGATCTCCTCGAGGACGTCCTCGATCGTGACCACGCCGGCGGTTCCGCCGTACTCATCGATCACGATCGCCAGATGCTGACGGTTGGCTTGCATATCGCGAAGCAACTCATCGGCCTGCTTGCTGTCAGGAACGAAGTAGGCAGGTCGCATGATGGAGTCGACCTTCTCCGACTGCTCGGATTCGCGATGCTCGAAAGTGCGCCGCACAACATCCTTGAGATAGACGATGCCGACGATGTCATCGGTGTTCTCGCCGATCACGGGGATGCGCGAGAAGCCCGAGCGCAAGCCGAGCGAGAGCGCCTGGCGCAGGGACTTGTCGCGCTCGATGAACACGACCTCGGTGCGCGGAACCATGACCTCCTTGGCGTAGGTCTCGCCCAACTCGAAGACCGAGTGGATCATCTGACGCTCGTCATCCTCGATCAGGCTGCTGGCCTCGGCCATGTCGACGAATTCGCGCAGCTCCGCTGCCGAGGCGAACGGACCCTCGCGGTAGCCCTTGCCCGGGGTGATCGCATTTCCAACAAGGATCAGCAGCGAGGTCAACGGGCCGAGTAGCACGGCGAGGAATCGAGCGATTCCGGCGGAGGCGAGGGCGATGGAGTCGGCGTGCTGGCGTCCGAGAGTGCGCGGCGCGACGCCCAGCGCCACGTAGGACACCACGACCATGATGGCCACGGCGAAGGTCATCACCCAACCGATGTCCCATGAGGTGAACAGGCCCTCGCAGACGTAGGCGACCAGGACGGTGGCGGTGACCGTGGCCACGGTCGAGAGGAAGAGCAAGACGTTCACGTAGCGCGCACGATCATCGAGAACGCGAATGAGTCGCGCCGCTCGCTTGTCCCCCTCGCGACCGAGCTCCTCGATCCGCCCACGTGAGACGCGTCCGATGGCGGTCTCCGCACTGACCATGAGCGCTGAAATCACGATGAGCACGAGGGAGAGAGTCAAGAGCCACGCCTGTGAGGTATTCATGACGCATTCCACTTCGCGAGCAGTTCGTCCTGGAATGCGAACATGACGTCGTACTCCTCCGGAGTCATGTGATCATGACCGAGTAGGTGCAGGATCCCGTGAGTCGTGAGGAACTGCAGCTCTGCATCAAGTGAGCGCCCGGCCTCTGCCGCCTGCTTTCGGGCGAACTCGGGGCACAGCACGATGTCGCCGAGAATCCCGGACGGGGGCTCCTGATCCGGCTCCGCACTGCGCAGCTCGTCCATCGGGAAGGAGAGCACATCGGTGGCGTCAGGGAGATCCATCCATTGAATGTGCAGTTCCTCCATGCGTGGCTCATCCACGATGGTGATGCACAACTCGCAGTCATCGGCGATGCGCACGAGTGGGAACAGGAAGGCGGCGAGGCGGGCGAGAGCGTCGGTGTCGCAGGAGACTGCGCTCTCGTTGATCACGGCGATCGCGGTCATTGATCACGCTTCTGGTCGTACCGGTCATAAGCCTCGACGATCCGGCCGACGAGCTTGTGCCGCACGACGTCGGTGGAGTTCAGTCGACAGAACTCGACATCCTCGATGCCCTCGAGAATCTCGGAGACGACCCGAAGTCCGCTGGTCGCCCCGCCTGGAAGATCGACCTGGGTGACGTCACCGGTGACCACCATGGTGGAGCCGAAGCCGAGCCGAGTCAGGAACATCTTCATCTGCTCGGCCGTCGTGTTCTGTGCCTCGTCGAGGATGATGAAGGCATCGTTGAGCGTGCGGCCTCGCATGTAGGCCAAGGGCGCCACCTCGATGGTGCCGCTGGTGATCAGGCGCGGGATCGACTCAGGATCGATCATGTCGTGCAGGGCGTCGTACAGAGGACGCAAGTAGGGATCGATCTTCTCCGACAGCGTGCCTGGAAGGAATCCGAGGCGCTCACCGGCCTCGACTGCCGGTCGAGTGAGCACGATGCGAGTGATGCGCTTGGCCTGCAATGCCTGCACGGCCTTGGCCACTGCCAGATAGGTCTTGCCGGTGCCCGCCGGACCAATGCCGAAGACGATGGTGTTCTTGTCGATCGCGTCGACGTAGTTCTTCTGATTGACCGTCTTCGGCCGAATGGTGCGACCGCGGTTGCTCAGGATGTTCGAGCTGAGAATCTCGGTCGGGCGCTCCCCCGAACGAAGAAGTGAAATGGATCGCTCGACATTCTCGACACTCAGTGGCTGGGCCGTGCGCAGGAAGGCGAGCATCTCGCCGAAGAGCGTCTCGAGCAGTGCGACGTCGTCCGGCGTGCCGTTGATGGTGATCTGATTGCCACGCACGAGGATGTCGGCGTCGCCGAAGGCAGCTTCAATCTGGCGCAGATACTCGTCGCTCGTGCCGAGCAGGGCCACCATGGGCTGCGAGGCGGGAACCGTGATCATTGCCTGCGCGTGCGGAGGCCCTGCAGGCGCAGGGGCGGGAACGATGGAGGTCATGACTATCCGGGGGGCCAGGTCAGCGAGCGTCCACCGAGCACATGGGCGTGAACGTGAAAGACGGACTGACCGGCCTCTGCGCCGGTGTTGAAGACCAGGCGGTAGTCGCCCAGACCCTCCATCGAGGCGACCTCCTTCGCCGCGGCCAGGAGGCGCCCGGCGAGCGCCTGATCTGCCTCGGCCAACTCGCCCGCATTGGCGTGATGTGCAACCGGGATCACCAGCACATGCACGGGGGCCTGAGGTGAAATATCGCGGAAGGCCACGAAGTCATCGGTGCGCAGCACGATGTCCGCCGGGATCTCCCCCGCGGCAATGCGGCAGAACAGGCAGTCACTCACCTGCTGATCCTCCCATGGGCTGGCCTGTCCATGACGGGGAGCGTGACATCAGGGCCGCGATGCCCAGGGACCCTGCCGAGGAGGACCGCAGGACAGTGGCGCCGATGAGCACCGCCCGAGCCCCCGACCCGGTGAGGGCAGTGATCTCCTCGGGCGAAATGCCACCCTCCGGGCCGACGACGAGCACGATGTCACCGGCGGTCGGCGCCTCGCAGGCGCCCAGGAGCGCAGTGGCCTCTTCGTGCAGGACGAATGCCGAGGAGGTTGATGCCACGAGATCGAGCACGTCAGCGAGAGAGACCACTGGCCGAATCTGCGGTGCCCGCGCGCGACGCGACTGCTTCGTTGCCGCCCGGGCTGCCTGCACCCACTTCAGCCGGGACTTCTCGGCGCGGTCGCCGCGCCATTGCGTCACGCAACGCGATGCGGCCCAGGGAACGATGACGTCAGCCCCCGCTTGGGTGAGCAGGTCGACTGCGAGCTCGCCATGTTCGGACTTCGGCAGCGCCTGCACCACGATCAGGCGTGGCGATGGCTCGTCAAGGCGCTCGACGGACTCCACGGCAATGACGCAGGCATCCTTGCCGAGGTACTCGCGAACGGTGCCGACCACGCGGGTGCCCTCGCCATCGACGACATGAATCCGTTCGCCGATCGCAATGCGCGACACCGCGACGGCGTGACGACCCTCCGGGCCGTCGAGCACATAGGTGTCGCCGACCTGCGCGAGCGAGGCCGGTTCGACAAGGAATACGGAGGCACTCACCGGCTCTTGAACGAGCCCTTGAGCTTGGAGAACAGGCCGCTGCCCTCGGCATCGCCGACGCCGACCTGCGTGGTCGGCTCATTGCGAAGATCTGCGAGCTTGCGCATCAGCGTGGCCTGCTCGTCATTGAGCTTGGTCGGGACGGTGACGGTCAGGTGCACATGGAGATCGCCGCGTCCGCCCCCGCGAAGGCGACCGGCACCCTTGCCCTTGAGGACGAGTACCTCGCCCGGCTGAGTGCCGGCGCGCACGTCGATCTCCTGCGGGCCGTCGAGGGTGTCGAGGGTGATCGACGAGCCAAGTGCCGCGGCTGTCATCGGAAGGGTGATCTCGCAGTGCAGCTCGTCACCGTGACGCTCGAAGGCCGGGTGGGCCTTCACCTGAATCTCGACGTAGAGGTCGCCAGCAGGCCCACCGTTGGGGC
>JBPCSY010000099.1:0-2839 GCA_051006695.1 Candidatus Nanopelagicales bacterium | reverse complement strand
ATCCTTCGCAGCGTCACGAAGTCTCGGTCGAATCGACGATTCTGGTAGACGACGAGGGTGAGTCCGCGGCCGTCAGCGAGGCTGATCAGCTCGTCGCATTGCTCGACGGTGAGGGCCATCGGCTTCTCGAGGATCACATGAACGCCACGCTCGAGGGCCGACTTGGCCCAGTCGAAATGGGAGTTGGGCGGCGTGGAGATCACGACCGCATCGATGAGCCCCGAGTCAAGCATCTCCGTGGCGTCGGTGAAACTCGCCGCGTCAGGGGCAAGCTCGAGAGCTGCGCCGATTCGCTCTGTGCTCGTGTCGCACACTGCAGTGAGAAGAAGGCCCTCGGTGGCCTGGACTGCCAGGTTGTGCTCGTGTCCGATGGCCCCGTAGGCGAGTAGTCCGATGCGCATGTGACGAGACAGTACTTCAGATCGGGCGCATTCGCCGCGGCTGGAGCCACGCTGAGCGCGGCCTTGCGCTAGGGACCAGGCAGTGGCACGTTTGGGGACATGACTCGTTCACGCGCGCTTCGCGCCTCCGCAATCGCACTCACCGCTCTCGCCATGACGGGAATCGCGACAGTCGCTCCGGCTTCCGCGGCCAGCTGCCCGCTGCAGAAGCAGGCCGATGGCACCGTCTACCCCATCGTCTGCAAGAACGGCAAGGTCAACGACAAGGCCGAGCCGAAGTTGGCGAAGGCACTCCCGGGGATTATGGCCCTCGGCAAATCGGTCACCCTGGCACAGGCGAAGACAGCCATCTGCGCTGACCTCAAGGACGCCAACACGACCTTCCCTGAGATCGAATCAGCCCTGTATTTCCAGACCACCAAATATGGCTGGTCCAAGAAGATCTCGAACTGGTTCAGCAACTCGATCACCGTCGGCTCAGGCAAGAAGCTCTGCTAGCCGAGCGCGTGTCAGGGCCCGGATGGTCTCAGGACCGTCCGGGCCCTGACATGTGGCGGTGAGCCAGTGCGCGTTCAGCTGTTGATCTGCGCGATGCGCGCAGCAACCATGTCGCGCAGAAGTTTTTTGTCAACCTTCCAGTCGAAAGGCACCTTGAAGGTCTTCTTGTTCACCTCGTAGCCTTCGAGCCGCGGACGGAATTCATCGATCACGCCCGTACCCCATGGAGCGAGCAGGAAGTACTTCGACTGGATCGACAGTCCGAAGACATAGGTGTCCTCGATCTTGACCATCGGCTGATTCCAGGCGATGACAATCTCTGACTTCGGGAACTTCTGCGTGATCGCAGCGAAGATCTCTCGCGCCTTTGCCTTCTTCTCTTCGTCGAGAGGCGCGAGGTAGTCGTCGAGGGTGTTGAACCGCCTGCTCGTGGTGTTGCCCTTGCTATAGAGCACGAGCGCATTGGCGTGGGCCTGGCTGAAGCCGTGGTTCTCGCGGAGGTAGGCGATCTGCTCCGGGTACTTGAGATCCTTGATCTCCTTCATCTGGTCGAACCAGTACGACATCGGCAGGCCGTGCTTCTTCTCGATGGCCGGGAAGTAGGAGGAGCGGTCAGGATTCGTCGGCGCCATGAGGTGATCCTACGAAGTGCCGGTCACCTGAAAGCGGGTCAACGTGAGCTCGGCTCGAAGTGGCTGAGGTCACCTTCATCCCACCCTCGCCCCCCGACCCTGAGCACTAGATTGTCGAGGCAGGGCTGCGTCTGGCAGTTCTCCATGTGCCCCGGGAGAGACCAGTGATCATCGGAGTCCTTCACGAGGCTCTCGCGGGCGAGACTCGCGTCTCGGCAACTCCCGGAACCGTCGAGAAACTCATCGCCCTGGGCTACGACGTCGTCGTCGAGCCCGGAGCAGGTTCCGCTTCCTCCTTCTCGGATGAGGCCTATGCGGCAGCCGGGGCGACGATCGGTGATGCCGCGAGCGCCGACATCATCTTCGGCATCAATGCCCCGACAGCTGCTCAGCTTGATCGCCTTCACGAGGGCGCGACAGTGGTCTCGCTCGTGAGCCCGGCGCTCAACCCCGAGCTGGTCGCTGACCTCGCCCGCCGGCGCATCACGGCACTGGCGATGGATGCGGTTCCGCGTATCTCTCGCGCCCAGTCCCTCGACGTGCTCAGCTCAATGGCCAATATCGCCGGTTACCGGGCTGTCATTGAGGCGGCCAATGCCTTCGGCCGCTTCTTCACCGGGCAGGTCACCGCAGCAGGAAAGGTGCCGCCGGCCAAGGTGCTCGTGGCAGGTGTCGGCGTCGCAGGACTCAGCGCAATCGGGACAGCCGGCGGCATGGGCGCGATCGTGTACGCGACAGACCCGCGCCCTGAGGTTGCTGATCAAGTAGCGTCGCTCGGCGGCAAGTACCTCGAAGTGGCATCAGGCGAGGTGGAGATCTCGACCACGGGTTACGCCAAGGAGATGTCCGACGATTACAACGAGCGCGCTGCCGCGCTCTACGCAGCGTGGGTTCCGGATGTCGACATCCTCATCACCACTGCTTTGATCCCCGGGCGCTCGGCGCCGATCCTGATCACGGCTGACATGGTCGCGAGCATGAAGCGCGGCAGCGTGATCGTCGACATGGCAGCCGCGAATGGCGGCAATGTCGAGGGCACGGTGAAGGGCGAGGTCGTCGTCACGCCCAACGGCGTGACGATCATCGGTTACACGGATCTCCCCGGCCGGCTTGCGGCTCAGGCCTCGCAGCTCTTCGGAACCAACCTCGTGACCCTCATGAAGCTGAGGACTCCGGGCAAGGACGGGGTACTCGTCATCGACTGGGATGACGTCGTGCAACGAGGCATCACGGTCGCACGCGACGGCGACATCACCTGGCCACCACCGCCGGTACAAGTGTCCGCGGCACCCGCGCAGGCAGCTGAGC
>JBPCSY010000098.1:0-2722 GCA_051006695.1 Candidatus Nanopelagicales bacterium | reverse complement strand
TCACGTGGTCGGGCTGACAGGATTTGAACCTGCGGCCCCACGGCCCCCAGCCGTGTGCGCTACCAAACTGCGCTACAGCCCGATGCCCGGCGAACCGAGCGACATCACCTTACCTGCTCGGGCCCTGGAGCCACGAGTGGGCTACCGGCGCGAGCGCTTCTCCCGCACGCGCATCACGATCCGGATAGGGGTGCCCTCGAAACCGAAGTCCTCACGGAGCCGGCGTTCGATGAACCTGCGATAGCCCGGCTCCAGGAATCCCGTCGTGAACAGGGCGAAGGTGGGTGGGCTCACGGCCACCTGGGCACCGAACAGGATTCGCGGCTGCTTCCCGCCCCGCAGGGGATGCGGGTGAGCCTGTGTCAGCTCAGTGATGAACTGGTTGAGCTTGCCTGTCGGCACCCGCGTCTCCCAGCCGGCCAGCGCGCGCTCAATGGCCGGTGTCAACTTCTCGACGTGCCTCTTCGTCTTGGCCGAGATATTCACCCGCGGCGCCCAGGGAACCTGCACGAGGTCGCGCTCGAGCTCACGGTTGAGGTAGTGACGACGCTCCTCATCAACGAGATCCCACTTATTGCAGGCCAGGACAAGGGCACGACCGGACTCGATGACCATGGCGATGATCCGGACATCCTGCTCGCTGAGCGGTTCACTAGCGTCGACCAGGACCCCGGCAACTTCGGCACGATCGAGGGCCGCCTGGGTGCGCAGCGTCGCGTAGTACTCGTGTCCGCTGGCCTCCTTGGCACGACGACGGATGCCTGCAGTGTCGACGAACCACCACCAGGTATCGCGAAGCTTGATGAGCTCATCGACCGGATCGACCGTGGTACCGGCCACCGAGTCGACCACCACTCGCTCGCCGCCGGCCAGCGAGTTCAGCAATGACGACTTGCCGACATTGGGCTTACCCAGAAGTGCGACGCGACGAGGACCACCGTGACGCGAGGTGCCCGATCCTTCGGCCGGCAGCATGCGGACGATCTCGTCCAGCAAGTCGCCGGAACCACGGCCGTGCAGGCCGGAGACCGGGTACGGCTCCCCGAGTCCGAGGGACCACAAGCTGGCAGCCTCCAGCTCAGTCTGCGCATCATCGACCTTGGTGGCACAGAGGAGCACTGGCTTCCCTGACTTGCGCAGCACGCTCACGATGGCCTCATCGGTGTCGGTCGCACCCACTGTGGCATCAACGACGAACATCACTGCGTCGGCATCGTTAATCGCGCGCTCTGCCTGGGCGGCGATCTGGGCATGAATGCCCTTGACCTTGGTGTCCCAGCCTCCGGTATCAATCAGCATGAAGCGCTTCGAATTCCATTCCGCCTCGTGAAGCACGCGATCGCGCGTCACGCCGGGGATGTCCTCGACCACCGCTTCACGACGACCGATGATGCGGTTGACGAGTGTGGACTTACCGACATTCGGCCGCCCCACGACAGCGAGGACGGGCAGACCAGGTTCACCCGCACCGGGGACTGTCAGCTCGGCGAGCTCCTTGTCGAAGTCACCGAACTCCGCGCGCGCAGCTTCGAGTGCAGCGTCAAGTGACGGATCGTCGTTATCCGTGTCCGAGTCATCGGCGTAGGACCCGACTTCGTCCTCGTCCTCTATCTCGAAGGCCACCCAATCGTCGTCAGACATCATTCTCCCTGCGCTCATTCACGAGATCGCAGACATGATCAATCACCTGCTGCAACGTCATTTCGGTTGTGTCGACGACATAGGCGTCGTCGGCCTGGATAAGAGGCGAGGTGGTGCGTGACGAGTCATAGTCGTCGCGGGCCTTCAGCGCAGCCTCAGTGGCTGCCAGGGCATCCGTACCGGTCTCGGCTGCGCGACGAGCTGCTCGCACGGCCGGATCTGCGGTGAGGTAAACCTTCACATCGGCGTCGGGCAGCACGACGGTCCCGATATCGCGACCTTCCACCACGATTCCGACGCGAGCCTGTCGAGCCTGGATCACGTGCTCGCGCTGCAAGGCCACGAGACGTGCTCGTACCTCGGGAACGGCGCTGACCGGGCTTACTGCCGAGGTCACTGACTCGCTGCGGATCGGCTCGGAGACATCGATGCCGTTGACTTCGATGGTCGGGTTCTTCGGGTCAGTTCCGCTCGTGATCACCGGCGTCGTTGCATAGGCCGCCACTGCCCCGGTATCGGAAGGATCGATGCCAGCATCGAGAACAGCGCACGTCATGGCGCGGTACATAGCTCCAGTATCGAGATAGCGGAGTCCGAGGGCTGAAGCTGAGCCCCTGCAAACGCTCGACTTCCCCGAACCCGCCGGGCCGTCGACGGCAACGATCACGGATTCGGGCATGACATGAGCCTAACGGTCAGGCTAGGCGCGAACGTCGAAGCCTCGGGCCCGCAGGGCGACTCGAAGGGCCTCGCCGCGCTCAGGACTCACGAAGACCTCCACAAGCCCGCTTGGCCGTCCGAGGATGTGCTCGATACGGACGTCCTCGGTGTTGATGCCCTCATCGCCCGCGGCTGCAAACAGCCGAGCGAGCTCACCCGGTGAATCAGCAAGCATGACCGCCACGCTCTCGTAGGCGGCGGGGGTACCGCCGTGCTTACCAGGGATTCGTTGCTGACCTTCAGCGCCGGCGAGGAGGACGTCGGCAATCTGGGAGTCAGCGCCACCTGCGCTCATCACCCGCAGCCCCTCTCGTGCTGTCGTGAGGCTGGCAATGATGGAGTCGAGAACATCGGCCACGGG
>JBPCSY010000097.1:0-16671 GCA_051006695.1 Candidatus Nanopelagicales bacterium | reverse complement strand
GAAAGATGACCGTTCCAAACAAGTTACGCCCCCATCAGAGGTGACTACACCGCCTACTCCGCCTTCTACGCCACCAAGAGCGCCTAAACCAACAGCAGACCAGATGGCTCAGATGCAGTCACTTGGTATTGACATCCGCAAAGCTCAGGCGTTTGTTAATGAACAATCTCAAATTAATCCAGAAGATGACCGCATTCCTGGCGCTATCCAATACATCCAAGATTTAACTGCACAATTACGTGAGATAGAACAACAAATAGCTACCCAAGTTGCTAAACCATTACCCGCACCTTCTCAAGGTGGGTTTGACTTTGGTGAAGCAGATGAGACTACTCAACGTTCTATTGCCGACGAGATCCCTAGAGCTAAGCTTAATTTTGCAGCAGACACTAATCGCCCATTAGATGCGGTTACTAATTTCCTATCTGCTTTAAAGCCAGATACAACAGCGCCTCAGCAAGTTACTAACTACAACGCTGAAGTCAGTGGTATTTTGAAAGACCTACGTGAGTTCTTTGGGCAACCTAGATCTATGGTTCAAAGCAGAATGGCTGGTATTAAAGGGCCTGATGTATCCGCTGAGATTTCCCCGCAAGAATTGCAGCTAAAAGCGGCTTTGCTAGATGACTTCTTTAATAAAGCTAGTATCACACCAGCAGACCGTAGTGCGTCTATCCCTGATACTTTAGCCCAGTTGCCTAGTATGAACGCTGAGCAACAGAGAATGGCGTTGTCACAGTTGGTTAATTTCCCTAAGTTAAATACTGTTCGGGGTATTAAAGACTTACGTGCCCAGCTAGATGACGTGCTTACTAGCTACGAACAATACGCACTCGGCGAAGAAGCTCAAGCACTTCCGTTTACTACAAGTGGTATTCAGGAAATGACGCCTCGTATTATGCAGGCATTAACTGAGCTAGAAAAAACTCCTAATAGCCAGCGTACGCCAGAAGAGAAAGCTGCTTATATCTACTTTACCCGTAAGGTAGTTGGTGCTGACCCATACAATATGACTATGCGCTCTGCAGCGTATGATCTTGGTGTAGAGATTGACCCAGCATTTAAGGGTGCAATTCGCAAAGGTGAAACTAAAGAGAACGCCGAGTTGTTTAGAAAGTGGATTGAAGAAAATCTACCTCAGCAACAATACCGCCGCTTCATGGCGACAGTAAAAGAATTTGAACGTATGACTCGCCGTGGTGAGAAGTATGCCGAAGAGACAAGAGAAGATAAACCTAAGAAAAAACCAGAAGTATCTTCTGCTTATGTAACTAGTATTTCCCGTGCACCGTCAGGTAAAGAATCAGGCTTCGATAGAACCGCAGTTATTCAGCCAGGTATGGGTCAATTTACCCGTCCTAGTCATATTTCTTTTGCCCCAATGCACCCAGTAGTACAAGAGTTTATTAACCGCAATGATATCCAAGGTGCTTTAAATGCTTTGGCTGGCGATAAGTCTACTTACTTGGGTAGAACAGCAGCTCGCTTAGCTCAGCTACCGTTGACAACATCTATCCAATTTAACGGGCAAGAGAAGTTGGTCAGCAGCTATATTGAGACAGAGTTTGGCGATACTCGTACTCAGCTAAACAAACTACTTGAAGCTGTGTATCCTGAGTTATACAACACTGCATTTAAAGGCAAAGACATCCGTGCTACTCACATGGCACTACAGATGCTTAAGGCAGGTAAGTTTAAAGGGGTAGATACAGCACCAGTCATTGGTCAGATAGATGTCCTACTAGAGGCATATGAAGAAGGGGTTAAGCTACTAGATACTCCAGGAACATACTTCCCACACATGGATGCTATCACGCTCAACACACAGTTTGGTGGTGCATCTAATTACACATTTATCCATGAGGTAACTCATGCTGCTACATCTTGGTCGCTTGACCCTAATAACTTTGATAAGCTAACGAGCGCACAACAACACGCAGTTGCTGAACTTAATAAGCTATGGGAAAAAGCCCGCGCTTATACGCCGACAACGTATGAAACAAAGATAATAAATGGCAAAGAAGTAACTAAGGAAGCTATTCCTAGCAAAGAAGGTAGAACCCGTCTTAAGTCTATGTATGACTACGGCATCAAGAACATTGATGAGTTTGTAGCTGAGGCTATGTCTAACCGCCAGTTCCAGCAACAGTTGTCACAGATTAAGTATGACGGCGAAGTAAGCTTATGGGATAAGTTCATCCGGTTAATCTCTAAACTTGTTGGGTTTGATAACGTGCTTGGTCATACATTGGCTAACACCCATATTATTTTGCAGGCACCTCCGGCATTAACTCCACATGCAACAGCTTTGTCAGCTAATAAGGCATCGATAAGTTCCCTTGACGGCACTCGCAAAGTTGGCGCCGCAGTTTCTAGCCTAGGTAATCTTTTAACTAATTCCCTTCAAGGACGTCCATCTTGGGAGTTTATGAAAGAGTCTATGCCGTTATGGTTAGATAGCTTAAAAGATGCTACACGGCAGCATTTCTTAGGTGCATTTACCCTTCGTCAGCTACAAGACATGATCGGCCACAAGCTTCCACAGTTCAAGGGGTTCATTAACCGTACTGAGGCAATGCTAGATGATAGAAGCAGAATCCTTAATACTACAAGTGAGATTGCTAAAACATGGCAGGCTTTCCAGGGTAAGCACCCTAAGCTAGCCGAGAAGCTTAACTTGCTAATGATTGATGCTACGGTTGATGGTATTGACCCAAGCACATCTAATGGCAAGACAGGGTTTAGTAATATTGACGCCGCTTGGAATGAGATTGGTCCAGATGGTCAGAAGATTTACAACGAAGTTAAGAAGTTCTACGAGCAACGCTTAAAAGAATATGTTGATGTTATTTTGCAACGCAAAGCCGAGGCTCTAATTGCTGAGGGTATAAGTGAAGCGGCTGTAACTAGCCACCCAGAATACATCAAGATAAAAGACCACTTTAATCAGCACGTGCTTAAACCGTATTTCCCATTACGCCGTTTCGGTAAGTATTGGTTGCAGTTTGGTAAAGGTAAGGATAAAGAGTTCTACCAGTTTGAGTCTGCTATTGACCGCAATATATTTGCTGCTCAACGTAAGAAGGAGCTTAAAGGCACCAAAGAAATGGATATGGGCAACAATATCCGGAAGATGGTTGAGTCTAACATTCAAGACTTAACATTCTTAAAAGACTTGAAGCAGATGATGCGTATAACTCCTGGCGCAAGTAAGACTCAATACCAACAAAACTTGGAAGAAAGTCTAGAGCAGCTATATCTAATGACATTGCCAGACCGCAGTGTACGTAAGATGTTCTTAAACCGCCAAGGTATTCAAGGTATGAACTCAGATATGTTGCGTGCGTTCACATCTTCTGCTTTCCACATGGCGTATCAGCATTCTCGCTTTAAGCATAGCAATGACCTATATAACTTGGTTGATGCTGCTCGTGGGTATATGGACGGACAAGCACCGGAAGATAAGAAAGTCTTGCGTGACTACATCAATGAGTTAGAGAAGCGTCTAGACTACATTATGAATCCGCCTGATACAGGCACGATTCCGTCTGCCTTATCTAACTTGTCATTTGTTTGGTACATGACTGCCCCTGCTTCCGCACTAGTCAACATGCTTGGTGTTCCAGCAGTAGGTATCCCAGTTATTGGTGCTAGATTCGGTAATGGCAAAGCAGGTAAAAAAGTATTAGAGTTTACTAAGAAGTTTGCTCAAGCTGGGTTTAAAGATAAAGAAGGAAATATGGCGTTCCCGTCGTTGTCTAACAAAGATGGTTTATTAACGCCTGTGCAACAACAAGCTTATGATAAGTTTGTAGCCGATGGTTTGATTGATATTACATTGCAGCATGACCTTGTCGGTATGGCTGAAGCACCGTCTAACTTATATACTGGTCGTGGACAACGTGTCATGAAGGTATTGTCAGGTGCATTCCACGGCGCAGAAAAGTTTAACCGTGAAGTTGTAGCCATGTCGTCCTTTGACCTAGCAATGGAACACTATGCCAAGCCAGAGAATGGTGGGTATAAAGGCGATAAGCTTGTTGAAAAAGCAGTTGAGGTTGCTAAAGAACTAACTTACAAATCAATGTTTGACTACTCAACATTGAACAAGCCACGGTACTTCCAATCTGCAGGTGCTAAGGTTATATTGCAGTTTAAGCAATTCGGTCAGCAAATGACTTATATGTTGGCACGTAGCGCATACGAAGGCTTTTACCAGAAGTTTGACGCTAATGAGCGCTATGACATTGGTACAGAGATCAATGCTACACAACGTATTAACGGTGAGCCAGAATACTCTGGTGACGCTTTAGAGAAGCAGATTGATAAATACATTACTGAAATGCGTAGAGAAGGTAAAAACCGCTTGATGGGTACTCTAGGTATGACATTCGTGTTTGCTGGAGCCACAGGACTACCTGGGTGGTGGGCATTTAGTAAGATGATGGAAGCTCTTCACGCAGTATTCGGTGACGACGATGAAGCCGACAAACCATTTGACTTTGATAACTGGTTTAAGAACTGGTGTGCCAATACATTCGGTGGATACGTAGGTGACTCTATCTCTCGTGGTGTAGCATCTCAAACCCTAGGCGTTAACTTAGCAGACCGTATGGGGCTTAACGATTTGTGGTTCCGTGATGCCCGTAAGAGTCCAGATGAAGTTAGTGCTATGCAGGCATTCCTTGTTAGCTTAATGGGCCCATCTGTAGGTCTAGGTATTACCGCTGCCGAAGCTTTGAAGCAGGTAAAAGAGGGGCACATTTGGCGTGGTATGGAGACAGCTTCTCCTGCTATTATTAAGAACGCCCTAAAAGGTATCCGTATATCTGATACGTTCGGTGAAGGTAAGGCAACTAACCTTAAAGGCAACTTGCTTATTGATGACTTTGGTATTGGTGAAGTAGTTGGGCAGTCAATTGGTTTTGCACCTGAGCGCCTTGCACAGAAGCAGAAAGCTAACATTGAAATGAAGACTGCTGAGCAGGAGATTATTACTAAGCGCCAGTCTCTACTAAATGCTTACTTTATGGCGTTCGATACTAAAGACTCAGATATGATGGAACGTGTGTCTGAAAAGATCTCTCGCTTCAATAAATCTAACCCAACTATGGGTATCAAAGGTTCTAACTTAAGTAGGTCTATTCGTGACAAATACAGACAGAGAATGCTTTCACAGCTTACTGGCGGTATGAACGTCAACAAGAAACTTATTGGTGAGCTGGGTGGAATGGCCGAGTACGGCAACTCAGATTAAAAAAGACCCCGGGTATTTCACCGGGGTTAATCACTCTCTAGTAAGGAAAAACTTCAATGAACAAACCTGAAGAGGTGCAGGGCACCTGTGCGAATGATACTACCTAATACGCCAAACTCGCAAGCCCTGAATACCTTTTTCTATTACAACGCGTGATACTATCTTATAGCGTAGTCTGTTAGTGGTCCGTTTAACCTGTTTAAGGGCATCGTCAGTATCCAGGCATGGGATAAAGAACGACGCCCCGACCACAAAGTTCTTCCAATTAACTCTGAAGTTCAGCCGATGAATCAGCATCTTGCTTAGCAGCTGTTATGTAATCCTCAGCGTTAATAAAGTCATTGTTATCAATACTAAACATGTAAGCATGGACGGCTGGAGTTTGAATCTCAGTGCCCTTAGACATACGCTTCTTGACCTGTCCTTTGTATATACCGTCGGCTTCAAGCCCTTTAAGGGTGTCCTTTAAAGTAATCTGCTGCTTGGCACAGTATGAACGTAGGTGCTTAGCGTTAATATACAGCAACTTAGTATCAGGCTCGATACGGATTAGCAACTCTCCAAACTTAACGTCTAGAATTGGTATCTGACCCATACCTGTACGTGCATCAATCTCGCCATTAATAACCAAAGTAGACCTACGGTGGTCGTTCATGAACTCGCCGATTACGCTAGATTGAGTCTGAGCCGGAGCCTTAATCTCAGTACGCATTACTTTAAGCTCGCTGATAATCCAGTCGTATACACGCTTGATGTCAAAGTCAATGATGCCTAAGTCTTTAGCAATCAAAGCCCCAGCAATGTTACAAGCTGCAGCACCTGACCAGAATCGCTCACGGCTAGTAAACCCAACAGCTTTATCAATCTTCTGCTGAACTTGCATGACCAAATCAATAGCAGCTTCTAGGTTACCTACTAGGTACTCAGCATACGCCACACCTGCGTGACCATAGTGCGAATATAGCGGTGTAAAGATAGCGTCGGCTTCTTCTTTGGAAAGAATGTCTGTAACCTCAATACGGTACTCGAGCAAGCGCATAAACTCGCCGTCAGGTGTAGACTTAAGTGAAGCTAGCTTATCATAGAAAGAAGCGTTAGATGAGCATAGTGCGATAGTAGCCCACTTAGTGGCGTTATGTCTCTCCTCGTTTGAGTGCTGTTGCATACGGTTCTTACCACGACCTTGAGATATGCTGTATACCAAGTCAGAGAAGTGGTCACCAGACATCTTAGTAATCTCGTCAATAGTAACTGGTAGGTTATTCATCACGCCGAGTCTGTGAATCATAGCGTTCTGCGTATCTTTCCATTGCAACATCAACTCTTCAGGGTGACCCCATACGCTATTGCACATCTTCAATACAGTCGATTTACCTGTACCTGATGTATTGTTAATCAAGTTAATGATTGCGCCCTTAAGGTTTAAATGCTTAAGTAGCGGTGCACCAAATGCAGTAAAGAAACCAAACGCATGCGGCTCAAACTGTGGTTGGTCATAAGTTTTTACTATGCGTTTCCACTCGTCATAATCACCAGTAGGAGCCAAATAGTTAGCCAAACTACCAGTGGTGCTAGAAGGAGGGCTATAAGTGATTCCATCTGCGCTAATTTCTTTTTCACCCAAAATAAACTCGTCATTGTGTTCTGTCCATCCAAATTGTGTTCTCATAATTTCTACCTGTGTTTTATGTTGTAGTTCCTTAACAAAGGCAATTAGGTAGTTCATGATTGCGTCCATCTGCTTTTTGGCAGCGACTACACCATGCCACGCTAACTTGTCTCTTAACTTATCAAACGTCAAAGCATCTGTTTGTGGCATAGAGAACTCACGTACTCCATCCTTCGGTAGATGTAACCGAATCCATACAGCATCGCCTTTAATGGGGTCTTTTAAACGCTTAACCACGTACAAGTCGTGCTCATAAATGTTTACTACTTTTTCTTCATCTTCATCATCATCACCCTTGACCTTAAGCGACGCATAGACACCCCCATTCTTCCCCCTGAAATACGGGTACGGGAGTTCAGGAACAAGGTATTTCTCCTGCTTACCCTCGGGCGTTTTTTCAATAATCGGAGCATCCGGTTCCGCAGCGACAATCTCATTGCCAAGTAATATCGGTGACGAAATCTTCCCCTTATTTGGGCAAGCTGTACAACCTTCCGGGTTAAATTTAGCGAAGGTCTCACAGGTATACGGACCTTTGGTCTGATTCGCTTTTCTCTCCGTTTCGTCAGGTGAGTACGATGGATGCAAACTAGAAATCTTATGGATGGCTTCATCTTTATCTATGCAGTGTGCTGCTATTGACAGCCCTGCTCTCCAAAGCGGTTCTTCGATTGTGTCTTGGTTAGTTGCGATATGCTCTAACTGTGCGCACCCCTTACCATCAATTGTCTTCATCATGATGGTTTTGAATCGGCTTTGACGGTTGCCCATCAATGCTTTAGTAACTTCGCTCAAGCCCCTAGGAATATAGTCAGGTGCAACTAATACGCCTATCTTATCCCGCAGTACATCATAGGGTGTTTCACCTTCAAGCTTTAATAGCTCTACAGGAAACGGTGGGTCTGACTTAAAGTTCCAAGTCTCAGGCACACGAAGGATAGATGCACTCTCCGCAGTACGGCTAGGGTCTGCATGAAACTCATGGTCAACGCATAGCGTCTTAAGTCTGTCGGCAACTGCCTTCCACTCATTACGAGCAATTGTTTCTGTCAGTCTCCAATAAGCATGGATACCACGACCGCTATTAACAATAGTTGGTAAAGGCCAATTAATAGCCAAACAAAACTGCTTGAGTGCTTCAAGGCCGTCTGCCTTATCTTCGTATGGTTTACCTATTCCGCAGTCTACGTCAATCCAAAACGATTTAAAATACGTACTGTTCTTTTGTGTACGACCATCTGTATCGTTCTCATACTTAGCACAAGCAAAATACACGTCGTATTGCTTGTTCTTTAAATCTTCAATTGTGTCGGCAGCCTCTTCGATAGTCTCCATAAAGACTTGTCTTGGGTGACCATCTTGTTTTAAACCGACAATGCAGAACCATCCCTCTTTGGGAAGCACCGCTGTCAGTAAGTCTGTTGTCGCCATTGTCGCCTCTGTCCGCAATAAAGATGGGGTAGCACGGGGTGCGGCGAATCCCCTGTTCGTTCCGTCAAACTAGCTACCCCTGTAAACCTAAACGCTAAATCTAGCCCGCTTTAGCATCGCTGCAATCTGTTCGGCTTTCGATCGGTGTGGGTCTGATACACCAGTAAACCAAGAATATATAGTCATACGAGATACATCAAACTTCTCTGCAACCTCGGCGACTGGTATATCCTTACTGATGCAATACCGACCAAGCGCAACCCCAATCCTCTTGGAGTCAGCAGTATGGTTGGCTTGCACCAATCGAAAGCTATAGCCTCTTAAACTCATTCGTCGTCAGAAGACCAACCGCTCATTACAGACTTAAGGTCACGCTTAGCAGTAGGCTCAGCCTTCTTCTCTTCACGCTTCTTAGGTTCTGCAACTTCTTCAGCAACTGCCTTCTCTAGTTTAGGTGCAGGCGCAGCAATCTTCTTAACGCCGTCTGTTTGAGCTACAGTCATTGCAATAGCATTCTTTGCAGATGGTGTATCGGCTTGACGCTTAGCTGTTTCCCACTCTTCACGAGATAAGAACTTCAATGGCTTGAAGAACAACTTAGCTGTATCGCTATCTGTATCAAAACGCATTTCAGTAACCAACGTATTCAAGTTATAACCTTGTGCGCCAACATACTTAGCATACTGCTCAAAAGGCATGTGCTCTAAATCACCTTTACCAAAGATAGACTTAGATGCCAACTGTAACTGATACACGTCTCCACCAACGTCATTAGCTAGGGCGACAGCTAGGCGACGGAAGTGACGGCATGCACGTGACTCACCTGAACCTGAACCTTTAATGTTCTGTGGGCACTCGGCGCAGTTATGGTGCTGAGCTTCTTTAATTGATTTGTCTGGTGCAATACCATCGTTAGACCAGCAATCAGGAGGTGTAGCATCCGCTTTAGGGTTATATGCAGAGCCGTAGTATTGACGAGATACATCTTTAGCAGCATTAACAATCACCACTTCTAACGCATCATTCTTTGAAGTCATTACTTCGTCACCGTTAACAACCATACGGAACTTGCTACCACGCAATGAGATGCGCTTGCTACCACCGCCACCTGCTAAGGCTTTAGTAACGTCATCAAGTTCTACCTCTTTTAGGTAGTCAGGTAAATTATTATTAAATAATGTTAGTTCGCTCATTTTACTTCTCCTTTAAGTTCTTTAATTTGACGGTTCATATACCACTGTGCTTTCTCTAAATCTTGTATCGTGTCTTGTTTCTTTCCTGCACGGGATGTGTATTTAATCACATTACCCTTCAAATACCCAATAAATTCTTCAGCAGTTAATTTGGCTTTGATGTATTCGATTGTCTCGATACCACCTGCCGTATAGTGTGCTGGGTTATTTACTGGGTCATTAACTGGTTTAACCCTAACCTTCTTTGGCTTTGCTTCCACCGCATCTTCTCTTGCAGATGCAAAAGATGTTGAAGGGGCTATCGGTGCTTCTGTTGCTGGTTCCCAACCATTCATGATTTACTTCTCCTTACTGTGATTGTGTATTGGCTATCCACGTTTAGACCCGCTGGTAGCAAATCCGGGTTTTCTTCTAAGAATTGTTTCATGTGCGTCTGATGTATGCGCTTCTCTAACAACTCGGGCGCATTGTATTCAAACATAAAGTCATAAAATCTTTCCCAATCATTAGTCCAATAGCGTGACTTGACTGAGCGAATAGCTGTGCCATGTTTAGTCTTAATGCTGTCGGCACCAGTATCCTTACAGATCTCTAGTAGTTGTTGATCGATCATATCTAGCTGGTCATTGAAGTCAGCTTCTCTATCTTCCCATTCACGCTTAGCTGCGTCACGAGCGTCACGTATCTTAATAAAGACGGAGACAAGTTGTTCGACGGATGGTGTATCGTCCATAAGTTTTTCCTTTAAGTTAATCAGGTCTATCGCCTGTTAAGTAATACTAGTTTATAAACTTGACCCTGTCAAGTATTTTTATTTATTTTTCTTCGGTAATTTCACTCTGATATAAGTCAATGATTTTTGAGTGAATATCCAGTTTATTTTGCAACATACCATACAACCTTGTCTCTACGGGACTACCCTTAATGTGCACAATAGTCATCGGGTTCTTCTGACCCTTACGGTGAATACGTGCATTAGCTTGTAGGTATGTCTCGATAGAAGTAACTGGTGAGTACCAAATGATTACATTGGCGGCAGTTAGTGTTACTCCGTGGGCTGCAGCTTGAGGTTGTATGAGAAGCACCTTAATACGGTCGGTCTCTTGGAAATCTTTGAATATCTCAGTGCGTTTGTTTACTGGCACGGCACCATTGATAACCTCACAGACAATACCTTCCCCTCTCAAATGCGCTTTGAGTAGTTCTATTGTATGCGTGAACGGAACAAAGACAAGAACTTTGTGACTGGCTTCTTCAATAACCTCTTGTACAACACGTAGACGGTTGCTAACGTCAAACTCAATAACAGCGCCAGTGTCAGAATAGACAGCCCCACCACTAATTTGAAGCAGCTTGTTAAGATTAGTAGCAGCGTTAACGGTACTGATCTCTTCCCCGTCTGCGACCATGAGCATCTGTTGCTTGAGGATTTTGTAGTACTTCGTCTGTTGCGCAGTAAGGGGGGCGTCCCGAAATACATGTGTAAGCTCCGGTAAGTCAATACATTGTTCTTTGGTATATCTGATAGCAGGTTGCAGTGCATCAAATACTATTTGGTTAGCGTTCGGTCTAGGCATCCAACGGAACTTGCTGACGTTAATCATGGTTTGGTCACGGAAAGCACCGAAGAATCTAGGCACATTAGTAGGCACGCACATCTTAGCTAAGCCATAAGCATCGGTAGGGTGCTGGGCAGCAGGTGTACCCGTCATCATCCATAGCCACATATCTTCATGGCTCTTCATAATAGCGTTAAGTGTTTTCCAACGCTTAGTAGTAGGGGTCTTGTAGGCATTAGCCTCGTCAATAATAACTAGGTCAAACCCAGCAAAGATAATGTCCTCAGCCACAATCTCAATACCGTCGTAGTTAATGACAACAAAGTCGGCATCACTATTGATAACAGCCTTGCGTTTAGTGCGGTCACCATAGGCTATACCAACTTTGCGGTGCACAGCAAACTTAAACAAGTCAGCCTGCCAAGCCGATTGCATAATAGATAGTGGGCAGATAATCAATGCACGCTTAATCTTACCCTGCTTCATTAGGTAGTCAGCCGCCCATATAGCAGAAGCAGTCTTACCCGTACCTTGCTCATTAAAGCAGAAGCTACGTTTATTAAGTGTGAAGAAAGACGCGGTATCCTTTTGGTGCGCCATCGGAGGGAAGACACCAGGCCAGTCGTAATCTCTAACAATAGGTGAAGGTACTTTTTTAACCTTAAGCTTAGCTAGGGCTTGAGCTTCCTCTAAACCCCAGTGCACGGCAACCTTGTGTAGGTCACCATTAGTCTCAACAATTTGGCTTTTAGGTATGCACTCGGTTACTAGGTTTGGTCTCCTAGTGGTTATTACTAAAGCTTTGTTATTTACTATTTCCATTTTTTGGTTTGTTCTTCTTCACGCTACTGTCCGAGTTACGGCTAAACGAACGGTTAGCACTAGCTGACTTAACAGATAGATTGCTCATTGTCGTCTTGCCACCTTTGGATAGAGGTGTCTTATGGTCTACGTCTTTGCCGTCACCCTTGTGCACTTTGCCAGCAGCTTCCATCATACGACGGGCTTTGTTGCGCTGGGCACGTTTCTTCTTAACAGCTTCTGTGCCGTCATAAGTCTCGTATTCGTGCTTGTATGGTCTTGGCTTGTTAACGTATGGCATAAGTCCTCCTATAGGCGAAAAGCCTATATTATCCTTATTTCTTGTACTTCGCTAGGTTATTCTGACCAATTTGGGTGATCTCGTAGCCAAGGCTTTCTAAGTGGTCAAACACCGCCTGACGCTTCTCAGGGAACTTCCAAGTCCAAGCCTCAAAGATAATAGGCGGATAGTTGTTCTCAGACAGGGTAAAGTGCGCACCTTGAAGTACCTGTAGCTCATGCCCCTCTACGTCAATCTTGATTAGGCGAACCTTTTCATACTGCATAGAATCAAGGTTAATGATAGGCATACGCTCGGTAACACCCTCAGACTTAACCTCATAGTCCTTAGCACGGGTATCAAAGTCAATGCTAAATGCGCCGATATTGGTTTCTTCAGCATAGTTTGGTAGTACATAACTAGTAATACGAGTCTCATTACTTAAGCCAACATTGTGTGCATAGACATTACTTAGTCGGTTTAAGAAAGTGTTAGCGCATAACTGGTAGTAAACAATACGCTGAGGTTCAAAGGCTTCAAACTGTAGGTGCGGATGAGACTTGGCTAAAGGTACGACATAGCTTCCCAAATTAGCACCGATGTCCAAAACAATGCCATCAGTATACCCAGCCAATAACTCGCTGGAGAGAGTCTGTAACTCCACCTCATAACCACCAGCTCGTACATGATTACTAACAATATCGTCATGCTTAAATAGAGCATAGTTCAAGTCTCCGTCTGTTGCTAAATGTATTTCAGGTAAGCTCATTTGTTTCTCCAATTGAATGGGCATTTCTTTTTTAGCCCTAGTTTATTTCGTAAGGGCTCAGCTAATTCATACAAAGTTTTTAGTGGCAGGTGTAGTGATGATTTTTTTACCGTTACGCACGCATCTACTGCATCTAATGTTTCTTTAGGAAACTCTTTGCGCTCAAGAGATATTTTTGTGCCATTGCTATTAGTAAAACGCACATATGCTAAAGGGTCTCCACGTTTTATCTTTATAGTATCAGACTTATTTTTAAACTCAAACGCTATCTCGATAGGGCGGTACCATTTATGTATATCAAAAGTCGCAGATATTAGCCTAGTCTTATCAATAAATTCAGAACTGTGCATGGACGCAGGTATTAATTCTATGGAACACTCTTCAGTGGCTATGAATAAATAACCAATAAAAATACCCATTAAAAAAGGGTCGTTGTCTCCAACCATATGCCCTCTTAAGGTTATGTTTTTATCAAAAAATTCTTGACCTTGTGGCGAAGCTTGCACCAATTTAGTCTCTGCGTTGTAAGTAACTTCTATATCTATAGGGCTCTTAATAACATAAGTGTTTTTGTAGATTGCTGTAAAGGCAGGGCATTGCATAAAGTGCCCATGCGCAGTTGTTGTCCTAGCTTTACTTATTTCTGATAGCGCAGGCGCAGGGTTAAGCAAAAGAAGCTCAAACCATTTTATGCCGTCTTCAGGGTAGTTACCCCAGTAAATCGTTGTCATTTTAGGTTACCGCCCGCTTTAATAATGTCGCCACCATATACGTACGTGCCAACGTGTTCTAACTTAATGAATGGGTTCACATGAATCTTACCGCCATGCTTACGATGCAACTCGCAGAAGTGATAATCTTCGGATAGCAAGCAACCTGATTCATCAATGCTTGTCGCAAAGAACTCTTTAACTTCAGGCTTGAGGTAGTTGCCATTCTCATCTTGCACTGTGCTTGGTCTGTATGTAGGTACTTTGTCAGCTAAAGCATCGAACACTTTACGCTTGATTAGCATGAACCCTGTACCACCATGACGCACTTCAATACAACCCGTTTCATCAGTATGTAGTTCTTTACCTAGCTCATGTGCAAAGTTCAATACAAAAGCACCTGAGTAATCTTTGAGGTTAGTAGTTTTACCTGATGCAACCGCTTTTTCAACCGCAACCCAGTCAACTTCTTTCTTAGGGTAGATTCCGCAAGCGATGTCTTTATCCGCAGCCATTAACTGTGCAACCGCATTACCATCAAAGCCAATGTCGGCATCAATGAACATCAAGTAATCAAACTCTTTCTCTAAAAAGATACGTGTTAGTTCGTTACGAGCACGAGTAATCAAAGATTCATTACCCATCTGCACGAAGTAGCACTGCACTCCAAGAGACTGCATTTTGTTAATAGTCTGTAATACCCCAACCATGAAATGCCCTGTGCACATACCGCCGTACATCGGTGTTGCGATCATCAATGATGGTCGTTTGTTATCAATCTGAACTGTTTCAATACTCATTTGTAATCCCTCTCCATATACTTCTTGACTAAATTAACTAATGTTTCAAATCTTGTTACTTCACCACGTACGTAGTGAGTAGGAAAGCCAGCCTCATATGCCCAAAGAACTACTTGTTCTCTGTCAATCGTTTTGTTCTCTTCGTTCTCTTTGTTCTCTTTGTTCACGGTCTTCTTTCTGTTGTTCTTGGGGTGTCATATAAATTAGTGTTACTTGTTGTAAATACTCTCTACCTAAATCAGTTAAAGAGTGCAGTCTTAACTTACTATTTGGTCTACGAATCTTGATATAACCATCTCGCTCTAAGTTGTTAAGGGTGTCGATTATGTCATAACCTAAACCGACGTGTCTGAGATATTGGGTCTTAGTTTCACCTTCCTCCTCAAGCACACCGAGTACGTACTCACCTCTCCACGTTATCCCCGTCGTTATCCGTAGCTGGTGATGTCGTGCTACTTTGCTCATCTTTTTTCTTCTTAAATATGTTGTCCCAGTTTGATTCAAACTTTTCACGGTCAGGTATAGGTCTTGGGGAGTCACCCTTACCGCCGTTGCCTTGTGGTCTAAACATTATTTCTTCTCCACCTTTTTAGATATATCATCAGGCGTTAGTAGCACAGCCTTAGAGAACTGCTCGCATTTAAAAGCAACCTCACCCATCCTAGTAACACCTGCATAGCGACAATCCCCATACACCCTAGCTCGTTCTACGGTAGAACCAAGCCAACCGCCAATAAATATCCCAGTACCTAAAGCTAGTATCCAAACCTTAACTGCATTGGTTAAAAACTCTTTCATTAGTAGCTCGCTTTCTTGCTAAATGAAGCAGGGGGATAAACACGGCGCTCTCTTGTGCCATCACTAAATACCCATACAACATGTATGTTGCCATCTTGCAGCAACCAACAACCTTCAAAATAAATCTTGTCAGTCCATGAGTATGCGTGCTTAAGCGCAGGATATTTACCACCATCCGCTTTGCACTTATCACTACTTAATGTAATCTCGCCGCCACCTGTATTAGGCATGACCCATGTTTCAGCCCTTACGGCGGTAACTGCGCTTAGCAACGCTAGCAATACCAACATCTTCTTCATCGTCTTTCTCCTTTAGTTTACGTGCTTCTAACATGGTGTCAGCTATCTTATACGCTTCACCCGCCCTTACTACATAGTCTTCACCAATACCTGTCCGCATAGTTAGCCCAACCATAGCAAACATTGCAAAGCAGTCTCTTAAATCTTGTTCATTCATCGGTAATGTCCTTTCCCATTATGCTCACACTCCTTAACTAAACAGTAGCTACGGCAGGTGAAGTTCGGCTTAGCGTTCCATACGTTGTTATCGTGTGCAGCTTGTAACCGGTCCGTCTCTTGCACCCACTTAATCCATGTCTTTGCCGAGCTATCTTTGTCATAGTCGGCTTTCACGAAGTCGTTGCAAACTAAGAACACAAGTCCAGCTTTGACCTTCTCAACTTCAGGGAAGTGCTTGAATATAGCCAGCGCCATTAACTCTAACTGCTTAGTGTCTGCATACTGAGAAGACTTACCTGTCTTGTAGTCAATTACTCTTGCTGTCTTGCCGTTGATGACAACTAAGTCTGCGACTCCTCTGAACCATACGTTCTCGTCGAAAAAACCACACGCTTGTAAATCGCTTGTTAGCCCCATCTTGTATTCGCATAGCTTCTCTCCTTTCATATCCTTAAGCATGTCTAGAACAGGCTTGTATTGTTCAAACGGTGGCGGTAATGGCTCGTCTTTACTAATATAAAACTCAGCCGCCTCGTGTACACGCTTGCCATATAGTATTGCTTCGGTCTCAGGTTCTTTAATAGACTTAACAACACGCAAGTGGTAATACTTACGAGGGCACTGTTGGAACAAACCCAACGAAGAATAAGACCACTTTAAATCACTCATCAATCTTCCTTCCTAGGTATCCAACTCTTAACTGCGGTAGCCATCAAGCGCATCTCAACCTGTGCGTTTAAGCAGTGGTCATACGCAATCTGAAACTTACCTGCTACTAGCGCATCGTGTGCTAGCTCCAAACATCTTTTAGCCTCAAGGTACGCTGGACTGTAATCTACTTTTTTCATCTCTATCTTTCTGCTCTTCGCTCTTCATCTTGGGCAAGTATCAAACCAACCTTACTGACTGACACATAGCCTTCTCTTATTTCACCATCAGCAAGCTC